>JAKIYB010000207.1:0-4150 GCA_022708765.1 Armatimonadota bacterium
CCGGCACGCTGCGGCACGAAAGCGGCCGCGCTGAAAGCTGGTTCGTCTATTGGATTAACCGCAAGCCCACCGCCGCCACCAGCGTGACACTCTTCACCCGGCACTGGGGCCCATCGGTGGATGCCGCCGGTGGGACGCTGGTGGTGGTGCGCGACGGCGTGGTGACCGATCTCACCGCCGCGACGACCGCCATTCCGGCTGACGGCTATATCATTCAAATACGCGGCGAAGCGGGACTGCTGCGGCGCTTCCAGGTAGGCGACCGCATCGCGTTCAATCCGGAGACGACCTACATGGGCAGCGGCAGCGGCGAGGGTGTACTGGAGGGCATCGGCGCGGGCCCGCGCGTGGTGGAGAACGGCAAGCCGGTCTTCAATCCCTCGAATGAGGGCTTCAACGATCCCAAAATCCTCGAACGCGCCGGCGCGCGATCCGCTGCCGGCTATACCGCCAACCGCGTGCTCTATCTCATTACCGTGAAGAGCGCTCGCGTGCGTGACCTCGGCGCCATACTGAAATACCTGGGCTGCGTGGAAGGCATAAACCTGGATGGCGGCGCCTCCAGCGGACTGTGGTTACGCGGTAAATACCTGACGACGCCGGGTCGAAATATCAGCAACGCGCTGTTGGTGATGTTGAAGTGAAGGGACATTCTCCAATGATGTCGCTGTTTTCGCCGCTGCCGGTACTGGCGGATGATTCGCCGGCCACGGAGATGGTGCGGCGGGCACTGGAAACAGGTCCCCCCGCCAATTGGACGCCGACCGGATTAGATCGGACATCGTACCTTGACCTGATGGAGATCATCGTGCGCGCGGCGGTGGGGTGGCAGGATGAGTGGGGGGCGATCATTGACCCGGTGGCGGGAGTAGAGTGCGGGCAAACCTCGCCGCGCTTTGCCGCGCCGGGGGCGATCCTGCTCGCGTTCGGTCGCGTGCCGGAGTTGCGGCCGTCCATCGAGCGCACGATGAGTTGGGCCTGCCGGCGTCTGGCGGACCGCGAGGCGCAGTCACCGGATTTCTGGACGCGGGAGTTGATGACCGCCTACCTGTGCCTGAAGTCCAACACCGATCCCGCGCTGACCGAGCAATGGGCGGCCAACCTGCGACGGGTAAACTCCGAACAAACCTACGTTGCGGTGAAGCCGGATGGACGGGATCTGGAAACACTGCACAACTGGACGGTCTACGCCATCGCCGGCGAATGGCTGCGCGAGGCGGCGGGACTGTGCGGGCCGGACGCGGGCATCCGCGGCCGCGCATTCGTCGAAAAGTACCTGCCGTCACAGCTAGCGCATTTCTCACCGGAGGGGATGTATCGCGATCCCGGCGACCCTATCACCTACGACATCACCACCCGGCTGCAGGCGACGATTCCATTGGTATTCGGTTATGACGGCCCGGCCAGCCGTGAATTGCACGTGCTGCTGCAGCGGGCCGGCACGGCGACGCTGCTCTTCATGACGCCGGACGGGTATGTGCCGTACGGCGGGCGCTCCAGTCAGTTCCACTTTCAGGAGGCGATTATCGCCGCACTGTGCGAGTTGGAAGCACGACGTTATCGCGACGCCGACCCGCGTCTGGCGGGAGCATTCAAGCGGCAAGCGTACCGTTCGACGCTGGCGGTACGGCGGTGGCTGGTAGACATGCAGCCCTTCCGCCATCTAAAAAACGGTTTCCCCCTTGCCGATGAGTTTGGGCGCGATCCCTACGGTAATTATTCAGTCTACAGCCTGCTCTGTGCGTCCTTCTTCGGACTGGCTGCGCTGTTTGCTGATGACGGTATTCCGGAAGCGCCTTGCCCCGCGGAGCTTGGCGGCTTCATCTTCACGCTGCCTGACGCCTTCCACAAGGTCTTCGCCACTTGCGCTGGCGCGCATGTAGAGATTGATCTCCGCGCTGACCATAAACACGATGCCACCGGCCTGGGCCGCTTCACCTGCGCCGGCGCGCCGCTGGAATTAGGGCCGGGGATGCCCTGCACTGCCACGCCCGCCTATGTGCTGCCGGAGCGGTATCGGAATGGCGTGTCGTTGGCCGTCGGCCCCGCCTGGCCGGAAGGCGACGGCTGGCAGGTGCTGGCGGCGTTGTCGGCGGGATTGGAATCAACGTGCGTCGTGGAGCGTGAAACGCCAGCGGTGACCGCATTCACCGTGACGTATCAGCACGAAAACACCACCATTATCGAGGCGTATGCGCTATCGAAGGACCGGCTGCGCATCACGAGCACGGTTCGACGGAGTGACCAGCCTGTTGACCGCCTGCGCTTTCTGGTGCCGCTGCTGCTCACCGACGGTGCGGAAATGTCGGTTATCACAAAAACGCCAGGATGTGTGCGTGTCGCGTATCGCGATGCAACGCTAACCGTGAGCTATGACTCGACCTGCCAGGTATGGGTTGATGAAACCCTGGCGGCAAATCGCAACGGTGTCTATCGCGCGCTGATCCTGGAGACGACGAGGGGCGAGGTGGCGGTTGAACTGCGCCTGGACGCGGGTACGAATGAGCCATCAGCGTAAACACGGGGAGGCGGCCATGGACGAACCGATTGTAGAGCAGCGAGAACCAGGGGACGAGGAGACGCCAACCCAAGCGAAGCCGTGGTATCTCCGGGAGATTCGCCCGGACCGGCGCGTCTTCGGCATCGGGCGGCCGGTGCGTATCTTCATGGCTATCACCATTCCGCTCATCATCCTCTACTCCGTGACGTGGAAACCACTCTGGTGTCTGGGATGGCGCTACCCCTTCTACGCGATGAGCAACTTCATGCCGGTGCAGTCCGCCTCCGGCAAGTGGTATGCCGGCGCCGACTGGATACGCGCGAAGCAGATCCGTATTTACAGCGAGGGCGCTGTCGGCGTGGCAAAGCAACAGGTGGCGCTGCGCGACATGCAGGGGCTGGTGGATGAACTGGGCCTGGACATCACCGTCACCATGCAATCCATGCCGGAGGACGCTCGCCGTGATCTGGACGCGGCGACGGTGAAACAGGATGGCAAGTACCGGCTGGATTTTCAAAAACTCATGGCCTTGCGTCTGGCGCATCGCGGCCAGCGCTGCGCGGAGATCTTCCTCATCGGCACGGAATTCTCCGACAACCCCATCATCCAGGGCAAAGCTCTCTGCGGCGCTGGCCTGGTGGCGCTGCGCATGGGCCGCACAGATAACGTCGTCCGCCACGAAGGCGCCCACCTCCTCGGGTACGACAAGCACGACGACTTCCCATACTACATCCTCGGCTACCGGGAAAACGGGCTCCCCGAAGCGCGCGACACCATGATGATGTTCAGTAGCACCTCGAACCGCGAACTCTCTCCGCGCGCGAAAGACGCGCTGCATAATCTCTGGCTTGGGCTGGAACAGCGGCACGGCGTGCGCTATTTCAAGCAATGAGTTAGTGGCCGGGCAGGATTCCCGAACCATCGCTCGAACTGTGTAGCTATGGATACACGCATTACACTGGGTCGCAGCGGGCTCTCGGTGAGTCCGGTGTGTTACGGGTCGTGGCAGCTCTCGCCGCGCTTCTGGGGCACGGGGCCGGAGGAAGAGTTCATCGCCGCCATGCGGCGCGCGGTCGAGGTGGGCATCAACTTCTTCGATACCGCGGACGCCTACGGCGATGGCCTTTCCGAGACGGTGATGGGCAAGGCGCTGCGGGGCATGCGAGATCAGGTAGTTATCGCCACCAAAGCCTACCACCACTTCTTCCCCGATGGCCGGCGGTACCCCGATCTCTCCGGCGCTTACCTCATCGAAGCGTGCGAGGCCAGTCTGCGGCGGCTGCGGACGGATTACATTGACCTCTACCAGTGCCACGCCTTCGACCCCATCACCTCGCTGGAGGAGACGGCGTCGGCGCTGGAGCGACTGAAAGAGCAGGGGAAAATCCGCGCCTACGGGGTGAGCAACTTCACCGCCGAACAGCTCAGGCTGGCACGCCGATACGGCGACTTCACCACCATCCAGCCGGATTACGACCTGCTCAACACGCACATCGAAGCCGACTTGCTGCCCTACTGCCAATCGGAGAACGTCGGCGTGCTCGTCTACAGCCCGCTGCATCGCGGCCTGCTTACCGGCAAATACACCGGCGAGGAAACCTTCACCGATCTGCGCAAGAGCAATCCCGACTTTCAGGGCGAGCGCTTCAA
>JAKIYB010000207.1:4160-7579 GCA_022708765.1 Armatimonadota bacterium
GATCTCGCCGCCCGCGTCGCCGGCCTGCGTCCGCTGGCCGAGCAGCACGGCTGCGGCATCGTCCAACTCGTCCTCGCCGCCACCCTCATGCACGCGGCTATCCACGTCGCCATCGTCGGCATTAAAAACGTGGAGCAGATCGAAGACGCCGCCGGCGCCATGCGGGTAACACTCAACCGCGAGGAATACTACACGGTACGCCGCGCGCTGCAGCAGACATACGGCATGGGCTTTCCGTTTGTGTAAATGCACCGTGAGCGCGGATTTTCAATCTGCATAACACTACCTCGTGCTGCTTATGCTCAGTAATTCGGTGACTGCCTCCTTTTTCGGGAGTGCAGCGGAGCGGAATGGACGAAAAAGGCTGGCTGTCACCGAATTACCTACCGCATACGCACATGGTTCATTCCAAATCCGTATTGCATATGCATTTCTATAAAGGAGCCTAACCTTGTCAACAGACCAATTCCCCCTTGGTATGAATGTCCGCGCGTTCGGCGCGAAGGGCGACGATGCCACGGATGATACTGCCGCGATTCAGCGGGCCATTGACGCGGCGGCGGAAGCGGGCGAAGGCGTCTGGTTCCCGCCCGGGGAGTATCGCTGCGGCATGCTGCGGTTGCACGACCACGTCACGCTGACCGGACGGCCGACGTGGACCTATGGCCGGCATGGAAAGACGGTGCTGCGCCTGAACAACGCGGCGGCGCCGTGCCTGATCAACCTGTGCGGCACCATCGGCGCGCGGGTGTCCGGGCTGGCGCTGGACGGCGGCAACCTCGGCGAGGACGTACACGGCATCTACCTGAACGGCGAGGGGCACGCGGAAGAAGACACGCTGGTCATCGAGCACTGCCGGGTGTCGGGATTCACCGGCGATGGGGCGCGGCTGGAGAACGTTTGGGGCTTCACCGTGCGGCACAACCTCTTTCACTGCAACGGCGGCGACGGCGTGTGCATCACCCATTGGGACGGCTGGGTGCATGACAACATCATGATCGCCAACCGGAAATTCGGCTTTGCCGCGCGCGGCGCCAACGCGGCGGTCACGATCACCGGCAACCGCATCGAGTGGAACCACCACGGCGGCATTCTGCTGGAGAGCGGCACGCACTACAACGTCACCGGCAATTTCATTGACCGCTCCGGCGGACCCGCGCTGGTGCTCATCGGCAATCCGGATGCCGCGGATGCCCGCTGGCTGCCGGGCACGGTCGCCATCACCGGCAATATTTTCAATCGCAGCGGCGCGCGCGTGGACCCCGGTACCCCGGAGAGCTGCCACCTGCGCCTCGAACACGCCTGGGGCGTCGCCTGCACCGGCAACGTCTGCTGCTACGGCACCAACGATGATGGCGCCGGGCAACCCTCCCCCAGCTACGGCTTCGTCCTCCGCGACCTCCACCACTGCGCCATCACCGGCAACACCCTCAACAACGCCGCCCTGCAAGAACTCATCGTAGACATGGGAGAGCATGAAGGAACAGTGATACAGGATAATCCGGGGTGCTTGGTGATAATAGCCGAATAGAAATTGGTGGACAATCGTCCTCTATGCATCGTACCTTCCATTGCGGATGATTGTCTCTGTTGCATGATACTCGACAATGCGCAAGCCTGGTGCTACACTTCGATAGCAGTGCATGCCCTTGCAAGGAGTGCGGCCATGTCGGCGAAGTCAAAACAGACAGCTCACGTGGGATCAGGTGGTCTCGCGACCCAGATCATCGGCGATGGGAATACGGTGACGATTCTCATCGGAACGCATCAGTTGCGGTTAGTGCAGCCGGTTCCTCTTCCGACAACGCCGATCGAGCATGATATAGACCTGTTGAAGACCGCGCGTCGGGCGACGCAATTCGTCGGCCGTGAGTCAGAAATCGCGAGTCTGCGGGAATGGCTGGAATCGAATAATCATATCTCCGTGCGCACAATCACGGGGCGCGGAGGAGCGGGGAAAACGCGGCTGGCGTTCGAGTTTATCTTGCAGCTTCTGGCGCAGGAGTCTGCCTGGCAAGCCGGGATGCTGCCAAGCGGAGAACTGAAACGGTGGATAGAGCAGCTTGGGGTGAATGAATGTGTCTGGGAAACCCCCACGCTGATGGTGATAGATTATGCCGCCACCTCCGCTGATGATCTGCGCGCGTTGCTTGCTGGTCTGTCCCATATCTCCTCGGACTGTCCGCCTTTACGCCTGTTGCTGTTGGAGCGTGACGCGGATGAGTCCTCCGGCTGGTATCAGAGCCTCTTCACTTCAGACTTCAGCGGACCGGGGTCACGGGCGTTGTTTGATCCCGTGCAGCCCATCCCGTTAATACCACTTGGCGATATTGAGTTCCGTCGCGCGCTGCTGCAGGATACATTGACGCAGGCCGTAGCCATTCCACGCATTCTGCCGCAAGGTGGGAGCACGCTGCGCGCGCCAATATCTGTGCCGAATTCTGGGGGGAATCCGCACTTTGACGCACAGTTGGCGGAGCCGATCTGGGGAGACCCGCTCTACCTGATGATGGCGGCGCTGGTCATGGTGGATTCATCCCTTACTGCCGCATTGTCGCTCTCGCGCGCCGATCTGGCACGGCAACTGGCACAACGCGAGGTATTACGCATACAGCGTTTCGCCGAGAGACATGGCCAGTCGGCCAGAGCACTGCTCACCCACTGCGCCGCCTGCGTTAGCCTGTATGGTGGACTGTCCAGGTTAGACGCGCTCGCGGTGGCAAGGAGCGAAACAGAGGCTATTGCTCGTGACTATCCGGGTGGCGCTGGTCAGCTTGTTGATGATCTGGTTTCCGCATTATCGGGAGAAAATGGCATCGCCGCGGTCTCTCCGGATATCATTGGCGAAGCCTTCATCCTCGAAGTGTTTGGGCAGGATGATACTGCACGTGAAATAATCATCCGTCTGGCACGACGAGAACCGGAACGGTTAGTATCTACATTAATCCGCCTGGCGATAGACTTCCACGAAGTATCCCCCTGCACACTGGAGTGGCTGAATGCGCTCATTACGCAAGGTGATTCGACATATTTCGCCTTGCTGATAACAATCGCCGATGCCCTCCCCGACTCCACGCAGGCGCTTCGCGCTTTTGCCGTTGAAGTTACTCAAGCAGTTTATCAACGTGTGAAAAGGATCCCGAAAGCGAAGCTGGATGATCGAGCCTTGGTTCTCATCGCATCCAGTGCAAACAACCTGGCCAATCGGCTGAGTGACGTCGGACGGCGGGACGACGCACTGCCGGTGGCCGAAGAGGCGGTGCGACACTATCGCACGCTGGCCTCCCGCCAACCGGACGCCTTCCTGCCCGCCCTGGCAATGTCGCTCAACAACCTGGCCACTCGGCTGAGTGACGTCGGACGGCGGGACGACGCACTGCCGGTGGCCGAAGAGGCGGTGCGACACTATCGCACGCTGG
>JAKIYB010000208.1 GCA_022708765.1 Armatimonadota bacterium
TCCGTATTGCGCTGGCGTCAGATCGTTCTTCCCCCCCCCCACCAGACATAGTAACCGCTGCGCATCAGCGTCTGCAGCAGCATCGGTTCATCCTTGCGCAACATGTAGTGCATCGTCCGGTGCCCGCGCGTGTGCGGATACCACCCCGTCATGAACGAGCATCGGCTGGGCGTGCACACGGGATTTTGGCAGAACGCGTTGCGGAACGACACCGCATCCGTCTTGACCAGCCCATCCAGCACCGGCGTCACTGCCGCCGGATTTCCCATATGCCCAAGCACATCTCCACGCCACTGGTCGGGATTGAAAATGATAATGTTCGGACGTTTTACCATAATACTTCCTCCGTGCTCTTCGTGTGGCAGCACCCCGTTCTATCGTGAATATCACGGTTTTCACCAACAAGCCGAAAATTGGCGAAGGCGGTGGGGCGCAAGATGGGACAGGGCTAACGAGGTATAGGGGGAGCGTATTGAGGAGATGACATCACCGCTTACCAATCCGCAGGAACTCATCCTGACTCCGCATGCGTTATTCGGTTGCTAATGATCCTACCCACCGAGAGAGGCTGGATGAATCTCGATATTAACGCTGGGCGATTTTCTCTCCGGTCTCCGGATCGAGGCCCGCCAACTCGGCGTAGGTCTGCCACACTAATCGTACGTAATTCTGCGTTTCGCGGTACGGAGGGATACCGTCATAGCGCCGAACGGCATTCGGACCGGCGTTATAGGCGGCCAGCGCCAGTGAAAGGCGGCCGAACGTGCGCAGTTGCGCGGTGATGTAGCGCACTGACCCGTCAATGTTGCTGGGAATGTCGAAGGGATTTTTTACGCCAAGACCGGCGGCGGTGCCCGGCATTAACTGCCCCAGGCCCATCGCACCGGCGGGTGATACCGCGCGCGGATTAAAGCGAGACTCTCGCGCGATGAGCGCCATCGTTAAGCGTGGGTCAATGCCGTTGGCTTCGCTCTTTTCCAGAATGTGATAAGCGATCAGCAGTGCGACGTTGTCGTCAAGCCGCTTGTTGAATTCCTTAATCTTCGCCGCGTAGAGTTGCACGACTTCCGGACGTCCCGCTAACCCGGCTGCATCTCTGAAAATTGGCTGCGGCTCTTTTGCCAGCTTCGGTGTTGGATAGTAGAAGGTCGGCGCACGGCGCTCAACCGCCATTTCATCCGGCGTCACCGCCACGGGGTCGTCAACGGCAATATTCGCAGGAGCAGACATCGCATGGGTTAGAGCAAGGTGTTCCAATATCGCACCTTCGCGTGGCACGCGGGCAAGCACGCGTATAGTTGCTCCCACCACCATGCCCGGATCATTCACCTTCGCCTGCAGCATCACCATCTGCTCGGGGGTAATGCGCAGTAAATAGCCGGCGCCGTCACTGCTGGAGAAGGCGCCGTTGATCGTGCCTTCCATCTCGAGCACTTTGCCCGCTAAATGCGGAAGTTGCTCCAGTATCTTCCCAATCCGGTCCACCGGCGTCACGGTCAATGTCGCGCGTAGCGCCTGATATTCAGTGTCGGAGATTGAATGCGCCGGGACGCCAATCACTCCCAGTAATAGCGCCATCACCGTGATCATCCACCCGTTCCGCACCCGTCTGCTTCCTCTCATCGTATTCAGTGTGTTACCATCGCCGGAAAATGCACGGCGATTGGTAGTATACCATACTATTTACCATAATTAAGCCATTTCTTCCACTTGATCTGCTGCTACTCGCGCGATATTCGCGCAAACGGAACAACCTTTTCTACCGCCATGTGTCAGAAAGGATGAATTCACACGTTCGGGAGGCCTTGCCCCCGCGCGTGTGATTCACCATGTTTTGGAGGACTCTATGCTTCGCCTGGTTTGTCTTGCCCTGTTTTGCTGCTGCCTGGGATTCGTCGGCGCCGCGAAGGCGGCGGTGCCGGGGTTAATCAGCGATGAGTTGGATACTACTCTCTACGATTGCTCGCTGGAACTGCTGCCGACATCAACTCTCTCCCAGAAAAGCGCCGTGCGTCTCACCTTTGAAGCGGGTGAAGGTAAAAATTACACGCGCCTGGTGGTGCTAAAGAACATGCTCATTCTGGAAGCTTATAAGAATGGCAAGCGCACAGACCGCGCGCAGATCAAATGCGCCGTCCAACCAAGCCGCGCCTACTCGCTCGTGCTCATGCGCCGTGGCGACTGGATTGGCGTGCTCGAGCAGGGGACACTCATCTACCGCGGTCGCTTGCCGCGCGCCGCCGGCAGTGAAGCCGGTCTCGTTGCCGATGCCGGGTGGACGGTGAAGGAGGCGCGCGTTCAACGCCTTGAACCGGTGCTCTTCACCGATAACTTCATGCGCACTCAGCAAGAGGATAGCGCGCACTCGTTATGGACCGTACAAAACGGTATCTGGCGACTGCAGTCCGCCTGGGACACCGCACCGCAGGGTAACACTCGCCGCTTCACCTACGCTGAGAGCGGGTATGCACAGAATCCCTTCGCCTGGAGCGGCACTGCCGTAGACGGGCAAGCCTTTTGCACAACCGGCAAGCCATACTGGGAAGACTACACCTTCTCCGCCGCTGTGCGACCAGCACCCGAAGGTGCGGTGGGCATCGCCGCTAACATGACCGACTCGCGTAACGGCGTCCTCGCTCGCTGGACACCCGCGAACGATCGCTCGACACGAGGTAATTGCCTGAATCTTTACAAACTGGTAGACGGCGAACAAGCCCTGCTTGCCACATCAAGCGGCGGCTACGTGCCCGGACAGTGGTATAAGCTGACCATTGTCTCCAATCTGGAAGGCGTCAGCGTGTTGGTAGACGGTGAAGTGCGCCTCTCCGTGAAGGATATCACCCCTTGGCGTGGTGGTGTCGGGCTCTATACGGAAGGCGCGGGCAGCACCGTCTTTGATGACACTGCAGTCTTTGGGCGATCCATCAACCGCGCGCTGATGGAAGAAAATCTACTCTCCGCCCTTACCGACCGCATCCGTAATGACGATAAAGGCATGCAGGAGTGGGCGACGCTGAAAAGCGACTGGGCGCTGACGCAGATCAGCCCTGGTGATCCCACCTATGGCAAGGAAACCGCTTATCATCGGCTGGACTTCTACAGCGACCACCGGCTGGCAGCGACCATTATCCCGCGGATCAGCAAAGCGGGCAAACTGCTGCTTTGCCTCAATAGCAGCGGGCGCGATCTGACCAGCGGTTATCGCGCGGTAATCGAACATGTGTCTAATCCCGCGAAGAGCACCTGTACCCTCTACCGCGACACCAAACAGGTAGCAACGAAGACGCTGGAACCGCTGGAGACGGGTACGGAATATACCGTGCGCCTCTCACGCGTCGGCAATACCCTCCAGGTGGCGTTGGATGGCGAACCAGTAGTGCGATACACCGATCCGAAACCACTAACGGGGCTTCGTCCAGCCTACTATGCCGAGGGCAACCTGACACCGGTGCGCAAAGCGCTGGTGACTGGCGGCAATATGCTCGATTATCTCTTCGCGGATGCCCCAACCGACTGGACAAATGAAGGCATCTGGCAACCCACTACACGTTGGTCCTGCGCGCCGAATTGGTCTTTCCTCGCCGGCTGGAGCCGCGGCAACGCCGTGCTCTGGCATAAGAAACGCTTCATGGGTGACCATACCTTCGAAGCCTTCATCGGTCTGAAGATGGAATACCCACGCGAACGAGACATCTACGACAACCGGTATCGAAACTTTAATATCACCATCTGCGGTGATGGCACGAACCCCCTCTCTGGCTACACGGGCATTTACGGCGCACCCGACGAAACCGGGGCGCCGAACCGCCGCAGCATCCTGCTGCGCAATGGCGTAGAAGTGGGCTCCGCCGCAATAACCGTGCCTGGCCGCGGGGCGGCACACCGCGAGTGGTTCGATCTTGCGCTCAAAAAACGCAACAACGTTATCGAGTTCTGGATCGAAGGGCGATTGGCGATCACCTATACCGATCCGAAGCCCATCATTGGCGGCGTGCCGGCGATTTGGACCCATGATAACTGCCTCTCCATGGCGCGCGCGCGCCTTCTCTTCGCCAACCCGCCCGTTCCGCGTCACGACCAAACGGTACTCATTGATACTCCCTGGTACCCGGAGTGGCTGAATGTTGGGCGCCCGCTGGAACTGCAGTTTCCGGAAACATGGTCCACCACTGGCCACGCGGTGAAGCTGGAAATCAAGCCGCGAATGGCGCCACCCATCGAAACCGGCACGGCGGCGGACGTCACCGTGGATCGCCTGGTGGTCACAGCAAACCCGAAGGTGAATGGCGAATACTGGTATGAAATCACCGCTACCGACGGTATGCATCATTCCCAGCCGCATCATCTCTTCGGGAAGGCATTCACCCCGGCACTGGGCCGGGACGACTCCCGCGCGCTAGTATTGTATCGCTTTGATGAGGGCAAAGGCGATATCGTGCATGATCGCAGCGCCATCGGCAAGCCGCTTGATATCACCATTCCCGAAGGCACGCTCACCAGTTGGGTGCCAGAACAGGGACTCACCCAGCAGGGTATACAGCCAATGATGACGGTGCAGAGCGCTGAAAAACTGATGGCCATCACCCAGACCAAACAGGCGACTGTGGAAGCGTGGCTCTCCACTGATACCGTCTATCCGCCCACTGGCTGGATGGGCTGCATCTTCACCTGGGAAGCAGACCAAACCCGACGTAACTTCGCATTCGGACATCAGTCCACCTCCCTGCTGTTCGCGCCGCCTTCCACGCCATTAGTCGGCGGCGACCAGCGCAATCTCGTCACGCAGAATTTTCGCACCAGTCTGCAGCACCTGGTCATCACCTGGGATGGCACGATAACGCGCAGCTATATCAACGGGGTAAAGCAGGTGGAGAAAGGTATCGCCTGGCAGCCGGAAAAATGGGTGAAAGACTACCCGCTGCTCGTTGGCAATCAGGTGGATTTATCGCGCTCGTACCTCGGCACCTACTACCTTCTCGCTATCCATGACCGCTGCCTCACCGCGGAGGACGTGAAGCGCCATTACGACGCAGGACCATCGGCGCGGTAACTGCGGCGAAGATGGGTATACTAGCGGCGATTCACGCACGGAAGGAATCTGCCATGAGACATTTCGTCCTAGTCCTGCTTGCCGCGGTGTGCGGCCTTGTCGCCCTTGCCGATGACGCGGTCTTGCACGGACCGTCCCCGGAGGTGCAGCCGTACCAGAACAGTCCACGCGCCGAAGTTTATCGCCTGCGCATCGCTAATGACGCCAACGGTGATATCAGCGGCTCGCGTGATGCCGGGAAAACATGGGAACTCATAGGTCGCGTGATCACTTACACCACGAAGGTGAGCGAGCAGGGCTATACCGCCAGCAAGTGGGCGCCCGTCGGTGCGGTGGCGGCGACGGCGGTGAACGCCATCCACCTACGTACCGGCTACAACGCAAAAGCGGATAAGGGCGTCGTCTTCTCCATCCTGCCCAAGGAGATGATGACCGCCAGCGGCGTGAAGCTACAGTCTTTCCTCTCCCCTGATTCCAGCATTTATACCGACATTCCCGGCGGCACCAGCATCTTTGGCGGGCACTGGGCGCCCATCCTTGGCAATCTCGTTTACCTTGAAACACCTGCGGGGCTGCAACGCCTGCCGGACGGCTATCGCCCGAAACAGGGCGACGTGCTGGTCATCCCGGTGATGGAGCCGGCCGATCTGCCACAGGCGATCGTCTTCGAGAATCGCTTCGGCGGCTACATCACCGCCATCGGATGGGACGGCAAAGAGACCCTCGTCGGCCAGGTGCTGAAGCCGGTAGCCGGCGTGGGGCGCTTTACCGGCACGCAATATGCCGCCGTAGGCCGGCTGCGGGCTAATCACAACGGAGTGATTGATATCTCCACTTCGGGATTCGGGGCCATCAGCGGATTCCAGATCATCCCCCGCGAGCACGCCATGAGCCCAGAGATGGTGCGCGCCCGCACGATGACCCAATGGATGG
The DNA here is from genome assembly GCA_022708765.1 of Armatimonadota bacterium. GTDB lineage: Bacteria > Armatimonadota > Hebobacteria > CAIYQO01 > CAIYQO01 > JAKIYB01. Next base: position 5,984 of record JAKIYB010000208.1, read on the forward strand.
TCATCGGCCCGCTTGACGCTCGCGATCCCTCTTGGGAAGGGGTGGCCCCCCTCTTCCGCGACTACCTGCGCCCGAGCTGGGCGTCGGATGATATCGAACGCGCTGATTGGCTCAACCGCCTGGAAGATCGCACGCATATTGACATGCGGCTAAAAAACGGCCCCTGGCAACCGCTGCCGGCCTTCACCTTCGATCCTGACCTTAGCAAACCATTCCCCGATTGGGGTAATACCGCGCTGCAGGATGTCACCCATGTCCGCATCACCTTCCCGGTTCCGGTGGCGCTGCGGATGCCGTAGTGACTACTTCTTCGTGCCATTCCAGGTAGCAGCAGGTTCCTTGTCGCCATAGGACCATTTGCCAGTGAAGGTCTTCCCATCGGCGGAAAGCTTCCAGACAAAGCGGCCGGCGTTATCCGGCGGCTGATAGTCCGGTGCTTCGCTCCAGTGCCCGGTGGCAGTGCGGCCGTCTGCCGACACCATGCCTTCAATACGCCCCTGGTCGTGGGGGTACGAGCCTATGATGCGGTTGCCTTCCACTTTCAGCGTCACCATCCCGAAGTCCGTCTCCCAGCTTCCCGTAAAGAGCGCGGGAGGCGCTGGCGGGGGCACGGGTGTGGGTGTGGGCGCCACACCGCCGGCTTGCCGCTTGCCCTCCCACCGGTCGGTAGGGGCGGCATCCGCGTAGCCCCACTTGCCGGTGAAGCTCTGTCCGTCGTCGGCCAGGGTGAAGATGAAGCGGCCCATGTCATAGGGAGCCTTGCGCGAGGGCGTCTGTGTCCATGTTCCCATAATCGTCCGCCCATCCGCCGACAGGGTACCGGAAATTTCGCCGCCTTTGTGCGCGTATGTGCCGGTGACGCGGTTCCCCTCAATACTTAGTGTCATGTCGTTGAAATCCGTGGTCCATTCTCCGGCGAAGGTGGCATTTACCGCGGGTGCCGGCAAGGCACCGTCCAGCGCACCAAACTGTGATACAATCACGGTCCCAATCATCCCGGCATGGATATTATACTTGGAGTCCCAATCATCATCACCAGGGAAATTCCCGACATAGACCGTCTTCCCGGAGAGCGGTGTAGGCAGGGCCATGTGCGCCACCGCGCCGTTGTTGACACGGATCGTCATCGCCGTCGGCAGTATATCGATGACCACTTCACCCGCCACGCCTTTTGTCAACGCGGTGGCGCTTTTCAGCACGTGCCAGCCGTTGGCGACTTTATACGGCGTCTGCCGTTCGGGATCGTAGACATGCAGGTTGCAGATGCCGTTGTCGCTCACCGACACGACGAATGAACCCACAGGCGCAGCGAGAATGCCGATGTTGTCGAAGATCGCTCCCGGCCCTGTGAATGTTACGGTCATGCGCATCCTCAGATTCGTGCGGGGATAGGTGCCGGTAAGTACCCCAGCGTCCGTCGAAGCCTTGAGTTGAAAGGCTTTTCCCGCGCCGCCTACCGAAGCTACGGCGTGTGCGACGACCAGGAATGTCGAAGAAGACAGTTCTTTTCCCCCGTCGTCGCTGGCGAAGAGGCGCAGATCGTAGGCGCCTGGTGCCGTGGGAGCGGTGAAAAGCAGTGTACTC
>JAKIYB010000209.1 GCA_022708765.1 Armatimonadota bacterium
GCGCCCCTTGCTGTGCCCAGTATTGGTCCCACGCGTGTTCCAATGCCGCGCGGTCCGTCGTCCGCAGGTGCATATTACTGTAGAAGGAGCCCATGCCTCACCCCCTCACTCATTGTAACGAAGGCGGGAGGAGCAACATGGACGCTCTACGTGACAATCACACGGGCGTATCAGGGTGCGGATTGCGCCAGCTCTTCCAGCAACTGGCCTACCTCGCTGATTTCCCGTCCGTAGGCTTCCCAATCGCCGCGCTTCATGGCGTCCTGTGCCCGTCGGAAATGCTCGCGCGCTTCCTGCGCCAGCTCATGCTGTCGCGGCGTGGTGGGAGTGACCGTCGTCACTGCCGGAGTCACCATCGTCTCGCCAGAACGCGGACGCTGCGTAACCGTTGACCGGCCGCCTTGGCGTCCAGTTAACGCGGATAGCGCTTCCTCAAGCGTACGTTTCATGATGACTCGATCCTGGTCGGCGACGATGACGCGCTGCAGTTCCGGGATTTGTGTTTGTTCCGCCTGCAGGAAGATCGGCTGTACGTAGAGCACGGTGTCGGCGATAGGGATAACCATCAGGTTTCCCTTCCAGACGCGCGAACCCGCTGAGCCCCACAGCGTAAACGCCTCGCTGATTTCCGGATTCTGATTGATGCTTGCCTGAATCTGCTCAGGGCCGTTCACCAAACTCTGCTTCGGAAAATTATACACAAGCAGTTCGCCCAGACGATCAGGGTCGTTACGCGCGCTAAGCCAGGCGATCATATTGCGCTTCTTCTCGCCTTCAGGCGTGTAGGGGCGGATAAGCAGGTATTCCGGTTCGCTGCTGCCGGGAAGGCTCATCACGATATAATACGCTTCCATCGGTACAGCCGCGCCCCGGCCGCTCCGCGTGGAGACCGTCTCAGAGGGGATCGCCCAGCGGTCTTCCTGCTGGTAGAAGACCGTTGGGTCAGTCATGTGGTAGCGCTGATACACGGTCGAAACCGTATTGAACTGCCCTTCCGGCACGCGCACGTGCGCGCGCAGTCCCACCGGCATCTCCACAAGCGGCTTGAACAGCTTCGGGAAGATACGCCTCCAGGCTGCGATAAAGGGATCTTCCTCATCCGTGAGGTACAGGTTCACGGTACCGTCATACGCGTCAATGACGAGTTTTACCGGGTTGCGTAAGTAATTTTGCGTTACCTGTTGATCGCCGGCGATCAGCAGTGTTGAGTAGGTCGAGTAAGGATACCGCGTGCTGCGGGTATACCCATCAAGTATCCAATACAGGCGTCCGTCAGTGCCCACCACCAGGTACGGATCGCTGTCGTAACTCAGGAAGGGCGCCACTGCCTTCGCACGCTCAACAATATTTCGCCGGAAGAGGATGCGCGACTGCGGTTTGATATAGTCGGAGATAAGCAGATTGATGGCGTTGAATTTATATGCCATCAGCATTCGCAGCAATGGCGACCGCAGTGGAATGCCCGCCTTGCCGCTGTAGGTGGTCAATGCATTGCCGGTGGACGCCGCCGAGGTATCGCGTGGATAATCGAGTTCCGCTCGGGATGTGCCGGTGAGGATGTAATCATTCGTCAACTCACCGAAGTAGATACCGGGACGTGTGATTTTCACCGTGCCGTGCGTGGAATGCGGCGGAATATCGCGTACGAAAAAGAGCGGTTCGCCTTTATTGGGATCAAAGGCATTAACTGGCGACATCACCAGCCCGTAGCCATGCGTATAAAGGATATGGCGGTTCACCCATGTCTGTTCGGGCAAGCTTGTGATGTCCAACTCCCGCGCGGCCACCATTACCTGGCGCATCTGTCCGTCGAGTTGGTAGCGATCCACATCCACGTCGTAGATGCTGTAATAGGCGCGCAGCTCCTGGCGCTGCTTATATACGTCGTGCAGCGGGCGATGGTCCCATAAACGGATATTCGCCTCGGTGGTGGGCGAGGTGTTTAGCGCTTCCGCCGTGACGCGTTGCGTGGGGGTGAACTGCCGGGTGGTCACGCGGTCCAGCCCGTACGCCTGCCGGGTGAAGGCTACGTGATGCGTGATGAATGGACGCTCAAGGTCGAGTTCGTTCGGCACCACTTTGAACTGCTGCACCAGGCCGGGATATATGCCGAGAATGGCGAACGACGCAACGAGTAAGCCGCCGATAGCGATGGCAAGATAGCGCACGCGTTGCAGGCGAATATTTGCCAGTACCAGCACCGCTGCTACCAGCGCCAGCACGCCCATGATTGTCAAGCCGGGGATGCGGGCATACATGTCGGCGAAATTCGGGCCTACGAAGTCCGTCGCGCGCTGCGCGAGCATCTCATACCGGCCGAGGAAATATCCGGCGGCTTTCGAGAGCAGCACAAGCGCCAGCAGGATGGACAGGTGTGCCAGCACGGGCATGGAAAAGAAACGTTCTCCCTGGCGTGTCTGCATCGGCCGGATGAAGAGATAGACGATGCCGACGAGAACCAGCGCGATGAGTAGCGCGGAGAACAACAGCCCGTTTACCTGTGTCCAGATGGGCAGGCGAAAGAGATAGAAACTGAGATCCTGCTGGAAAATCGGATCTGTTTGTCCGACCGCGCCGCCATACCCGAAGAGCAGGAAGCGCATCCATGCGTTCGCCAGCACGCGCCCCATCAGCAGCGCGATGCCGGCGGAGACCGCCACTCCCAACCAGAGCATGATACGGCGCAACTGGCGCGTGGGCAACCCCATGGAGAGATAATCACCGATGCGCCGGCTGAAGTCGAACCATCCCTCGCCGGCGGTGAACCGGAAGGCAATCACCAGATTCGTCACGAGCAACACGAAGATGACGATGGCCGCTCCCGCGTTCAGCGCCCATGGTCCCCAGAAGAAGGTCCAGTAAATGTCGCCTCTTCCAAGTTCCTGGTACCAGAACCACTCGGTAATTGCATTCGCCAGCGTTGGCAGCAGGAAGAAGAACAGGAGGAGAAGTCCCCCGATCACCCACCACCGACGCCGCCGTCTCGGTTGCTGATGCTCATAGACCATGCTGATATCCTCGGTATACCCTACCCGTCCGCTCAATCGGGATAAACGGATGCCGCGTTATGCCGACCCGACAAGCCGATATGTTGTCGTTCGCTGTGCCGGCCGAAAGCCCAGGTCGGCAATCAGGTGACGCAATGTATCGGCATTGGTATGATAGGTAGTGCCGGCGGCGCTGACCACCTGCTCCTCCATCATTGTGCTGCCCAAGTCGTCCGCGCCGAAGCAGAGCCCGAGCTGTCCGAGCTTCAAGCCCTGCGTCACCCATGAAGACTGCGGGTGCGAGATGTTGTCCAGGTATAGCCGGCTGATGGCCAGCATGCGGAGGAAACCCACGCCACCGCCATCACCCGTGAGATCGTTTCGCCGTGCCAGCGGCGTCGTGCCAGGTTGAAATGGCCAGGGGATGAAGCCGACGAAGCCCCCCGACGTGTCCTGTAACGCGCGCAGGCATTCCAGGTGCGCGATGCGCTCGTCCAGGCTCTCCACGTGGCCATACATCATCGTCGCCGTCGTCGGCAGACCTTGCCGGTGTGCCTCGCGCATCACGCTCAACCATTGGTCGGCGGCATACTTTCGCGGGCTAATGAGTGACCGTACCCGGTCTACGAGGATTTCCGCCCCGCCGCCGGGAATGGAGGCTAATCCCGCCTCACGCAGCCGTGCCAGCACATCCGGTACAGGCACGCCTTCCAACTCCGCCAGGTGGAGGATTTCCGGCGGGGAGAGCGCATGAATTTGCACTTCGGGATACGTGGCGGCAACGGCGCGGAACACATCCTCGAACCACGACAACGGCAACACGGGATGCAGCCCACCCTGTAGCAGCATCTCCGTACCGCCAACCGCGACCATCTCCGCGACTTTCGTGAGGATGTCGTTTATCGAGAGAAGGTACCCCTCCCGGCTCTTCACGCCACGATAAAAGGCACAGAATGCGCAACAGGAAGTGCAGATATTCGTATAGTTGATGTTGCGGCCAATGGCATACGTCCGCGTTTCACCGGAATGCAGCGCGCGACAGCGGGCATCCGCCGCTAACCCCAGTTCCAGCAGCGGCGCGTCAAAGAGCGCTAGGCCTTCATCGGGTGTCAGGCGCGCGCCTTGCGCGGCGCGGGAGAGCAGATCAGTCATGGCAGCAACCCCCAACGCTGTGCCCTGACACGAAACGCTTCTAATCCCGCCAATTCCGCCTCGCCGGCGTGATAATGCATCACGTCATGTAGATAAGCATAGCAACGCGAGGCGGGAATGCCCAGCCGTGCGGCTTCTTCTTCCGCGATCTCTTCCAACCGTGCCAGACCCGCTTCCAGCGACGCGCGCAACATCGGTGTCGCTTTTTCCAGCGCAGCGGTATCCCGTGCTATCCAGCCGGCGAAAAAGAATGGCAGTCCGGTCAGCGCGTGCCACTCTTCCCCCAGATCGAGGACGATTACATCTTCAGCGTTTACGGTTAATCCGGTATCACCAATGAGCACGGCGGCGTCGGCGTCGGCCAGCATCATTTCCAGATGCGGTGCGACATCCAGACATACGGGTTGGACGCCATATCGCTCCGCGAGGATGATGCGTGCCATTGCCACGGACGACCGCGAACTGGTATCCAGTGCCAGCGTACGAATGCTCGCGGGCGCCACCCGACTGAACAGGCGAACGCTCCACGCCGGGCCGGTATTCGTTACCCCGATCTCACGCAGTAACGTCAACTCCGGGTGCGTCAGCACGGCGAAACTGGAGGCCATGGCGACATCCAACTCCCCCGCAAGCAAACGCGCGATGAGCACGGCGGGCGTGGCATACATCAGGGAATATCCCGGTCGGGGACAGCGCTCCAACCCATCTACCAGTGGACGTGCATTCAAATATGGTACACTGCCGATTCTCACTCCTCAAGTATAGCCGAGTCGTGCGTGGAGTGCAAAAATATTACACCGCCTCCCCCATTATTTTACGTAGCAAAAAGCAGGTACACGCACTGGAGTTCTTCCTGTCCTCCCGCTGAACAGGCCCTCTCAATTGACGGGAAACGCCTTTCGTCTTACCATGGGGTAGCCTGAAATGCAGCATCAGTCGAGGTTATCATCATGTCCGATCATCGGGTCTCTGATTCCTGGCTCATCCAGTATAAAGGCAGCGACGCCGAGTCCGTCCAGGTGGGTATTCTTCGCAACCTTGAATACCGTCTCGCGCGCGACCTGCACGCCGCCGACCGCTACGACATGTATGCGAGCACGGCCTACGCGATCTCTGACTATCTCATCGAGCGATGGATTCTCACCAAGCAGGCCTACTTCACCAGCAAACCCAAGCGCGTCTACTATCTGTCCATGGAATACCTGATGGGACGATCGCTTACCAATAACCTGATCAACCTGGGGCTGTATGACGCCTGCCGTGACGCGCTGGCCGGGTTGGGTATCCTACTTGATGACATTGAAGAATGTGAAGCAGATGCTGGACTGGGCAATGGCGGCTTGGGCCGCCTAGCCGCCTGTTTCCTCGACTCCATGGCTACCATGGGTTTACCCGCACACGGCTACGGCATACGCTACAACTACGGGCTCTTCCATCAGAAGATTGTTAGCGACCGGCAGGTCGAGATGCCCGACCACTGGTTGGCGCTGCCGAATCCCTGGGAAGTCGCCCGCCCCACTCATACCTTCACCGTCCACTTCGGAGGGCATACTGAACGGTCGGCAGGCAAAGATGCCAAGGAGCAAACCGCGTGGATGCCCGCAGGCGATGTCACTGCCATGGCCTATGACACGCCCATTCCCGGCTATGGCACAGAGACGGTCAATACCCTTCGACTGTGGACCGCCCAGGCTGCCGAAGAGTTCGATTTCGATGTGTTCAGCAGCGGGGACTATATCGCCGCCTGTGAAAAGCAGGTGCTTAGCGAGAATATCTCCAAGGTACTCTACCCCAACGACTCCTCGCTCCTCGGGAAAGAACTGCGACTGAAGCAGGAATATTTCCTCGTCTCCTCTTCGCTGCAGGATATCATCCGCCGTTTCAAGCATGACCATGACGGTAACTGGGCTTTGTTGCCTGACGCCATCGCCATTCAGCTTAACGATACCCATCCGGCGCTGGCGATTCCCGAGTTCATGCGCCTGCTGGTAGACGTAGAGGGGCTGTCCTGGGAGACCGCCTGGGATCTCTGTATACGAACCTTCGCCTATACGAATCACACGCTCATGCCCGAGGCGTTGGAAGAGTGGTCAGTGTCGCTGCTGGAGAGTCTGCTGCCGCGGCACATGGAGATCATCTACCTCATCAACCACTACTTCCTGATGGATGTTGCCCGGCGTTATCCCGGCGACGTGGACCGGTTGGCGCGTATGTCTATTATCGCTGAAGACGGCGTGAAGCGCGTGCGTATGGCCTATCTGGCTGTGGTGGGCAGCCACCATGTGAACGGTGTCGCCGAACTACACAGCCGGCTCATGCAGGAGACGCTCTTCCGCGACTTCGCCGATTTCTATCCTGGCAAGTTTACCAATAAAACGAATGGCATCACTCCGCGCCGATGGCTGCTCAAATCGAACCCCCGCCTGGCCGACCTGATCACTGAGGCCATTGGCGACGGGTGGGTGACGGATTTAAGCCAGCTTCGCGGATTAGTTCCTTATACCGAAGACGCAGGCTTCCGCAATGAGTGGCGGGCTATCAAGCGCGGCAACAAAGCCGGCATGGCGGAACTCATCTCCCGCGATGCCGGCGTCATCGTCTCGCCGGATTCCCTCTTCGACGTGCAGGTTAAGCGAATGCATGAATATAAACGGCAGCTCCTTTTTGCCCTGCAGATCATCGCCGACTACCTGCGCATTAAAGAGGGCAGGGGTGTCGCACGGGTGCCGCGCACTTGCCTAATCGGTGGCAAAGCCGCACCGGGCTACTATATGGCAAAACTGACGATTCACCTAATCAATCGCATCGCCGACATGGTGAATCGCGATCCCGAGGTGAACGGCTTCCTGCGCATCGCCTTCCTGCCGAACTATCGCGTATCCCTCGCCGAGCAGCTCATCCCCGCCGCCGACCTGTCCGAGCAGATTTCCACCGCCGGCATGGAAGCCTCAGGCACCGGCAATATGAAATTTGCGCTCAATGGCGCGCTCACCATCGGCACGCTGGATGGCGCCAATATCGAAATCCTGGAGGAAGTGGGTACGGAGAGCATCTTCATCTTCGGGCATACGGCCGAACAGATTGCCGACCTGCGCCGGGAGGGGTACCGACCGGATGACTATATCGCGCGCTCGCCAGAGTTGCAGGCGGTGTTGCACCTGCTCGATATTGACTTCTTCTGTCCCGGCGAACCGGGCCTGTTCCGCCCGCTCTACGACGCGCTGGTCTTCCACGACCCCTTCTTCCTGATGGCAGACTTTGACCTCTACCGCGCCTGCCACGACCGCGCCGTGGAAACCTACCGCGACCGCGATGTTTGGACACGCTTATCCATTCTCAACGTCGCCCGCTGCGGAAAGTTCTCCAGCGACCGCACCATAATGGAATATGCTCGTGAC
>JAKIYB010000020.1 GCA_022708765.1 Armatimonadota bacterium
GACCCCGGCAATCCGAAGTACGAGGAAAAATTCGCCACCGCCATTTTAAAGATCCACGAGCCGGAACTGCTGCTGCACGACGTGCCGGACGATGATGTGGATTTCATCTGGGGCCAGCGCCGTCCCCGCCCACCCTTCAACTCCGCGCTGTTCTCCTTCCTCTTCCCGGGCGCCGGGCAGTTGTATAACGGCGAGGTGGTGAAGGGCTGGGCACTGGTCGCCGCCGGCGCCGGGCTGTGGACCACCCTCTTTTACGCCTGGTCCTTCTGCATCGTCAAAGGCCTGCCGCTTAGCGCCGCCACCATCATCGCCCGCATGTTCCAGGGCTGGTACGGCGTCTTCACCGTCCTCTTCGTCCTCGCCTGGCTCTACAGCATCGGCGACGCCTTCATGGTCGCCCACACCCTCACCGAGGAACAGCGCCAACGCGCCGCCAGCGCGCGCATGGATGAGATACTGGCGCGGCGGGAGCAGCGCAGCGGAAGGAAGCGGTGAATTCTGCCCTGACAGGGCGTGGGATTCATTAGCGGCACGGGTTCCCAGGGCGCTGTCCTGGGTCAGGGAATTTGAAGAATAAAGAATGCCATGTGAGATAGCATATCCCCATTCCTTCTTTCGCCAATTCTATAGCCCAGGGCAGCGCCCTGGGAGCCGGTTTCGATAGAACGCCCACGCCCTGTAGGGGCAAAATTCTTTCAGTCGAAAAAGAATTCCTCGTTGAGCGGCAAGCCATGTTCGCGGAATAGACGGCGAATCTCATCCTTGAAGGAGACTTGCCGGTGATGTTCGCGCTGTCCGGCGATGTAGGCGGCAACGCGCTTGATTTCCGACTCGCCAACCGAAAAGGCGGCATAACCCGCCTGCCAGTAGTAGTTCGCGAAGTCTGGCCCTTTCGTTTTGATCCACTTGGACGAACTGCCTTTCAGTTGTTCAATGATGAAGTCCAGCGGGTGCGTGCGTGAGAGAAAGAAAAGGGCGTGGGCGTGATCTTCGGCTGTGTTCGTGCGAATGGATAGTCCAGATTGCGGAGAATACCGATGAGGTAGGCGTTCAGTTCGCCGTGAATGGCATCGGTGATGAGTGGTTGGCGGTGTTTCGTGCTGAAGATGAGATGGACGGCGATGCGCGCGTAAGACTGCGGCATTGAGAATACCTCCATGGTATAGAATTTTGCCCTGACAGGGCGTGGGATTCATTAGCAGCATGAGTTCCCAGGGCGGTGCCCTGGGCTATAGGATTTGACGGACAAACGAATAATTCTGTTTGATCGAATGCAATTCCTTTTCAGCTCATTCTATAGCCCAAAGCAGCGCCTTGGGAGCCGGTTTCGATAGCACGCCCACGCCCTGTCAGGGCAGACGCATTTCTACTCCATGTGGTGATTCACTCCGTGCCCGGCGACGGTGTTGTCGGACACGGTTTCGCATTTCGGCAACACGCGCCGCGGAGGGCGCGGACTACCTGAATTTGTATTCATCCACCACTTCATTCCGGCCGCCGCATCAGATTCACCCGCTGCACCGTCGCCCAGAAAAGGAGGAGAGCTCCGAGGAGGAGGAGGACGAGGGTGGCGGGGACGAAGTATTGCATCAGCGCGGGGGCGCCGGATTCCTCGTAGATGGGATAATACATCGAGGTGCCGTGCAAACCAAGGGCGATGAGGGGATTGCCGAGGAACAGGTAGACGACGTTGTCGCCAAAATCCTCGAGCATGCAGGTGATGCCGTAGACGGCGGGAGTATACGCGCCGAGAAACACGACCCCCCAGAGGAGAAAGAGCGTCCAGCGCCGCCGGCGGAGGTTACGCGCCATGCGCCCGCGCACCCACGGCGCGAAGCCGTGCATGACGAGGGTGCCGAGGCCGGCGGCGGGCAGCAGCGCGGCGGTATAGAGGATGATCTGAAGCGTAGTATCCGTCTCCGATGGGTAACCCAGCAACTCCATGCCGAAGAAGAAACCCACCGGCCAGAGCAGGAGCAGTACGGTGATGCCGTAGGCAACGAGCATCGCCCACATGGTGCGGCGGGTGAGGGTGGAGACATAGAGGCCAAACACCGCGACGAAGACGAGGGTAGCGGCGAGGATACCCTGCGTCCAGGCGAGGTCGGCGGGGGCGATGCCGCCGTAGAGGGCGGCCACCCCGGCGACGGGGAAGCCGCAGAGCAGCAGCAGCGCCAGCGTGCCGGCGGCGCAGAGCAGTTTGCCCAGCACCAGATTCGCGCTGGAGAGCGGGGTGAGGAAGAGCGACTCCAGCGTCTGCGCCTCGCCCTCGGCGGTAAAGGCGCCGGCGGTGAAGGCGGGGGCGAGAAAGACGATGAGCAGGAACTCCGCCGCCACCAGCGCGAGGAAAACGGCGCGTCCGATGATGGGCAGGAAACGAAGCAGCGTCGTGGTGTTCTCCGTCTCCGGCGCGCGCACCAGCAGCAGTATCAGCAGCCCCAGCGCGATCGGCAGCAGCCCCGCCACCGCCAGCCGCGTGATGAGCCGCCGCCCGCGCATGGTCGAGCGCATCTCGCGCCCCAGCACGGGCAGCTCAGGCCGCCGAATCCGTTCCGCCACAGCAGGCATTCCAGCCTCCTTGTACCAGTTACATTGCATCAGGTATGGTAGTCCGCGCCCTCTGCGGCGCGTGTGATGCGCGAGTGAACCGGGTGCGAATACACGCAAACGGTACTACAACACCCGATACGCCGAGCTCCCCGCCGGAACCGTCAGCGGCTCGGTGCCCACCGGCTTGTCCTTCAACGGCTCAAAGCGCGGATTTACCCGTAATCGAGTCGTGATGGGCGCATCGGTGGGGTTATGCACTTCCAGACTCCACGCCATCTCGCCGCTCTGCGTGAGCTGGATGAACAGGTTCGGGTTGTCGGCGGTGACGGGCTGGCCGATGAACAGGTCCTTGCCGTTGCCGAGGATGACGGTCGCCCACGCGCGTCCCTCGAAGGTGCCCAGCGGGCGGGATTTTTTCAATCCCCGGTCATAGAGGAAGCTGGACCAGCGGTCATTGAGGCCATCCACCGCGATGGGCAGGCTGGAGATAAGCTTGCCGGTGATCGTGCCAGAGAAGCCCTCCACGGCGCCGTCAATGGCAAGGATGTAGCGCCGGCTGGTTACCGTGCCGGTGTCCGTCTTCACCGTGTAACCGGTGGGACCGCCATCCAGTCCGAAGTCGCGGTAGAAGCGGTCCACCACTTCCGAGGTGGCGGCGGGTAGGTGCGCGGTGCCGTCCGTTATGCGCGGCACGCCCAGCAGCAGCAGTTCCACGCGCTTTTTCTCCCCCGCCTTGCGCGGCGCGGCTTCCGGCGTCAGGAACAGATACAGGTGGTTGCGCTTTGGCAGACCGAGTGACGCATGCAGGCCGTCACTAAGCGAGAAGATGGCACCGCCCCCCAGCGGAGAGTCAAGGAACGCGCCATACGCGCCGGCGTCGAACGGCGCGGTCAGATAGCGTGATTGCGAACGCGGCGTCTCTTCCCAGGCGCCACTGACCTGGCGTCCCGTGCCGTCGCGCACCGTCCACAGCCGGTCATCGCCGCTGCGCAGCATGGCGATGTTGAACCCCTGCGTGGTCAAATCCGCCAGCATGGCGATGTCAATCTGCCAGAGGAAAACCGGCAGGGGGCTGTCCGGATCAATCTGGAAGAAATGGTTGCGCCGCGTCACCGTGTAGTCGGTCGCCGGCTGCGTGCGCCACAGCGTATGCCAGACGTTATACACCGGCACGTTGTCGGTGAAGGCATGGGCGCGCGTCCCCTCGCCAATTTGCACGTCGCCGTTGTGCATCAGGCGTTTCGACTCATTGACGGTCGGCGTGATCGCTGGACGCGCGGGCTGGCGCGCGTTAGTGATGTCAATTACCACCGGCTCGCCGCCCGCGCCGCCGTCAAAAGCCGGCGCGCCGAGCAGCGCGTCATTCTTGAAGGTGCCGGCCGGAGAGATCTCGGAGGCGATGCGTTTGAGCGGCGTGCCCAGCGACTGATTGCCGCCCAGCATGACGCCGGTGCCGTCCACGCGCGTAACCCAGCCATAGGAGAGCTGGTTGTTCCGGTCCGAACACATCACCTCTTCGCAGAAGTGATGACGGTCCCACTGCTCGCCGCTCACCGCTTTGCGCCCCTGAGTATCGGTAACCACCAGCACGAAATTGTGCTGCTGATCGTGGGTGAGATCCAGCGTGAACTCGAACGTCGTCTTGCCGCCGGGCAGGAAGCGCCGGTAGAGGCGCGGGCCGTCATACACCGCCACCTCCTTCAAGCCGGCGGGCGAGGAGACATTCCCGCGCAGCGCCCAGCGCAGGTTCTGCCAGACGAACCAGCCGTTGTTGTCCCCCCCGTAGTCGCGTGGACCGGTGAAGCACCAGCGCTCGATGACCGGGCCATTCGTGACATAAATCGCGCTCGGATTGTCCGGGTAGTAGTGCCACAGCGAAAAGTAATCGCGGAACTTCGTCGGGCCATTCACCTGCCCACTGACCGTGCGTCCTCCCTGCGCCGGCAGGCGCAGCACCGTGCGCCAGGCGGAGGCGTCAAGCTGCGCGGGGTCGTCCAGCAGGTCAATCGCCAGCGGCTGCGGTCCCTGCCCGGAATCTACGATTTTTAAGAAGTCGAGCGTCGCGTCCTCCACCACCGTTCCCCCGCGCGCGGTAATCACCCCCACGGCGTCGTAATCCGAGAAGAAATCGGCGAAAGGCGCGGCGTCCTGACTGAAGAGGTAGTTGCCCGCGGTGAGCTTGAAGCTGCACAGCGTGTAGGCGTAGTCCAGTGTGGTCATCGCCAACTGCCCCTTCCGGTGCGGATCAGTCGGATGGACGCCGGGGTCATGCGAGACGAAGACGGTGCCGTCCGCGGAAAGGAATTTCTTATCCGGATACGGGAAGGACGGGCCGAAGTAGAAGTAGTGATTGCCCACCTCGTCATCAATGGTAAAGCCGGGAATAGCGTTGAATTCCGGCGTGGAGAGGCGGGCGCAGTCGGCTTTCAGCTTCTCGAAATTCGCCGCGCTGAGTTTACTGAATTCCTCCAGGAAGACGAGATAGGCCAACCCCTTCGCTTTCGCCTTCGCCACCCACTCGTCGGCGGTGGCTTTACCACTGGAGTAGCGGGTACGCGCGCCAATGACGCCCGTCCACGCCGGGTGCGCCGCCGGGAAGGTGAGCTCCGCCGGCCAGGGATGCGGCTTGCCGAAGACCGTCTTCTGCGGATCAGTCAGCAGCTTCTCGTCCATCGGCGCCCCGCCCAGCGTCGCCAGTGACGGCTCGCTTAACCAGCGCAGCGCGTTCGCGACGAGGGTATACCCGCCCGACGGTGTGCCGCGCAGCCCGCGCTCCAGCGTCACGCCTTCCAGCGTGGTCATCGCCGGTCTCCCGAAGAGGTACTCCGGCGAGATGCCCAGATACATCAGCCGCCCCTTGCCCACCTGCCGAACGGCGATGAGCGGCACGTCACGGTCATAGGTGCCCGGTTCGCCGGGATTGACGCCGTTGGCGGCAAACTGGCGCGTCTGCGAAGCTTTGCCGCCGCGCAGCAGCACCGTCCAGTTATTGTCCGCGATGAAGGAGGTGGCGTGGTTCTGCGCGCCGGCGCGGGACGTCACGGCGGGATACCAGAAGCCCGTCATGCCAGCGGTCACCGGCGAGGGCGCGAAGGCGGTGGTGTAGCCGAAGTCCAGCTTCCAGGCGGTGGCTTTCACCGAGTCGCCGTCCACCGGCATCTCCCGCCAGAGCGCGGTGAGCCCGAGCGGTTTCAGAAAGGCGTCCTGCGGCGGCGCCTCGGTGAGCATCTGCCCGTAAGCTGAGAGCAGAATCACCCCGCCGCCTTCCGCCAGGTATTGCTTCAGCGCCGCCAGCGTCTGTTGCACGGTCGGGGGCAGCGTGAAGTCGGCGTTCGCCAGCCCCAATCCCTGGAAGACGATGACGTTATACTTCCGCGCCTGCTCGATGGTCAGCGGTTGGCTTTGCAAGCCGGGATACGGCGCCACGTTCAGCGCGAAGCCGGCTGCCGCCAGCTTTCTGGCTACCTGATGCGCGCACTGCCCGCCATGCGCGCCGGTAAACAGCACTGCCGGCTTCTTCACCTGGGCAGGTTCCTGTGCCGCCCCGAGGCAGGGCAGCAGGCAGGCATAGAGGACGGAGAAGAGAGAGAAGTAGCGCATGATGTATGATACCACAGATTTTTCGGTCGCGACGCGAGCCCGTGCTCTTGAGCCAGACGATACATCTCCTCACGCATTGTGTAAAAATGCATAACTGAAGAGGGGGCCAGCCGGAACGAGATGATGGCTGGATGCACTCCCTCCCGCCGATTGGACGGAAAGGAAAGCTAATGTTGACAGGTCCGGTTGCGTGCGCGCGCGATCGCCCGGTGTCACGGCGGCAATCGCGCGCCCGGCGCTTGGCGGCAGCACCGGCATCCGCTATTTGTCTGAGCGAGTTCTATACCAATTCTCCGCATGGTATGCTATACTGCAAACAATATCTCTATACTTCTCTTACGCGCGGAGACGCAAATGACAGACCGACAACGGGCGATGATTGCCCCTCCACTTTTTCTTTCGTTGATACTGTTTTTCTGTTCAGCACTGGCTGTGTTCGCCGTCCCGACTGAAAAATATCTGGGCCCGGCCCCGTTGCAGCCGGTGAACGGAAGGATCGGCATCTTCGACTTGAAGGCCATCCACAATGTGCCGCTCGACGCTGAGATTCTCAGCAAGCGCGAAGAAGACGGGGTGGTCATCGAAGAGATTGCATATACCGGCCGCCCTGGCGTGCGCGTCTACATGGTGATGACGCATAAGAAGGGCTTGCTGAAGCGCCCGGTGGCGATCGGCGCGCTGAATGTCGGCACGTCAACACCTATCGCGGAAGCGAAGAATACCTTCGTCGGCGTCTCCGTGTGCCCGCCGTGCGGCAACACGGATCCTGCCAAGAAGATGACGGTCGGCGGGCCGCCCTTCAATCAGTTTTTCACCGACGATCCGGAAGAGAGCTGGTTTTACCACTATGTGGTGGCGCTGACGCGCGCCTTCGACTATCTGGAGACGCGCCCGGAAGCCGACATGACGATGATCACGATGTCCGGCTTTTCCACCGCGGGCTATGCGGTCAACCTGCTGCATGCCATCGAAGACCGGCCGGCCTGCTACATTACCTACCATAGCGCCGGCTATTACACGGACCCGAACGGCATGTCAGGCGGCAAGCCGGGATTTCTGACGCGCAAGCAGTACGAGATGTATGGGCCGGCGGCGTATGCCAAATACGGGTCTTCGCCGATCTTCATCTGTTCGGCGCTGGGTGATTACTTTTCCATGTTCGATGGCTTGATGGAACTCTACGCGAACCTGCGCTGCCCGAAACGGTTGGCGGTTGCCCCCAACCGCGGCCACCTGGAGACCGGCCGCAACGAGTTCCGCCATATCTGGGCGTGGCAGGGCACCTGGGTGTTTGGCGGGAAACCGCTTGCGAAAGTCGCCGACGGGACGGTCGCCGTCGTGAACGGCGAACTGGTCTATACCTTCACCACGGATTACCCCGCTCAGCCGCAATACGCCGACGTGATTTACAGCTACGGCAAGCCGGGCAACTGGCCCGGGCGCGTCTGGCACCGCCGCGCGGCGAAAAAAATCGCTCCGGGCAAGTATGCCTTTTCCATCCCCGTTTACAATCCCGACGTGCCGCTCTACGCCCTGGCGCAAATCGAAACGGCGGACGCGGGCGTGGTCGCCAACACGCCTATGTTCATTCAACCGGCGGCGTTCGGCATCACCCGCTCCATTGTCGTCTATCCGAAAATGCTGCTGGATTTCGAGGATAAAGACGATCTGTATATTCCGGTCGGCCGGGCGCAGTTCGTCGCCGGCGGCATTTCGGGCGACACCGCGGCCATGGTAACCCCCTTCGCCGATGGCACCGTCCACCTGATGAATATCGAACCGGTCTTCTGGACGACGCCGAAAAAACTCACTGTCTACCTGAAAGGCGACGGCCTGCCGGGCGGCGTGGTCGCCTACCTCTCGGCGGATCGCGATTACTGGAAAGCCACCCCCATCACCCTTGTGCCGGAAAACGGCGTGTTTCCCGCCATGTGGAAACAATACAGCATCCCGCTGGACGGCATCAAGGACTTGAAGACGATGTCAACGCTGGTGATCAAACTCACCGGCCACCAGAGCGTGCTGATTGACGGGGTGCAGTGGCAGTAGGCCGACTCGATCAGGCGCCGGCCTGCTCTCCAAGCACGTCCAGCACACGGGTGATATTCCATTGAGCTTTTTCGCGCAGGATGGCGGCGCAGTCGGCGATAATGGCGCGCTGCGTGTCGCGCGCCTCCCAGGCTTGCCGAAGGATGTCAGCGAGGGTGTTTGCTTCCAGCTCTTCCCAGCGGGCGGGGGTGGGCAGGCCGGCGGCGAGGGCGAAATCGAGCACCTTGGGATCGTAGGCGAGGCCGAAGGCGGGTACCCCCTGCCGAGTGGCGAAGATGAGCGCGTGCAGGCGCATAGCGACGATCATCGCGCAGCGCGCCACCAGCGCCAGCATCTCGCGCGGGGTTAACTCCAGGTCGAAGACCACGTTTTCCGCCGGCGTCCAGGCGGAAATCTCCAGCGCCACCCGCATGTCTTCGTTGAACTGCATGGGGATGAAGAGCAGCAGCGCGCCCGTCTCCACCGCCAGCGCCGCCAGCGCGTCGGAGATGGCGTGGTAGCGCGCGACGGAATTCGCCGCGTCCCACCGCCGCAGCGCCACCCCGATCACCGGCCGCCCCGCCGGGATGTGCCCCTCCCACCACAGCGCCAGGCGCTCGGAATCGTCCGGTTCCAGCAGGAACGCGGGATCGGCGGTCACCTCGATGGGCGGCTGATCCACGCCCAGGCTTGCCAGGAAGGCCTCGGAAGCGTCGTCGCGCACGGTGATGGCGCGCGTTTGATTGAGGATGCGCCGTGCCAGCAGGCGGTTGAGCGGGTGGCGCAACGGCCCCATGCCCTGCGCCAGCGCCATCGTCGGCACCCCGGCGCGCTGTGCCAGCCAGAGCAGCCCCAGGTAATAGAGTGGAGAACGGGCACTCGTCACGTCCTGCAGCAGGCTGCCGCCGCCGCTGATGAAGAGATCGGCCTCGCGCAGCGACGCTCGTATTGCCCCCAACCCCATGCGCGGAATGGCTTCCACCGCGTGCAGCCGCTCGGTAGCCCCCACGTCGCCCGACAGCACCACCGGCCGCACCGTCGGCGCCGCCGCGCGCAGCCCGGCCAGCAGGCCGCCCAATACCGCCTCGTCACCGAGGTTGTTGAAGCCGTAATAGCCGGAAAGCAACACGGTTGGCATGACATCAACGTTAATTCGGGCTAGCCGGGGGGATTCCTGCACGGGCGGTTGTGTTGGTGCGTTGTTCTTCCCGTAGAGGCAACGCTATTGACAATTTCTCGTGTGTGAAATACGCTCGCCGCGTGACAGGAGGTAATATGAAAGTGACAAGCGGAGGACGGGTCACCATCCCGGCGAAGATTCGGCAGCGATACATCTTGCTGCCGGGCAGCGAAGTGGATTTCATCATTGACGGCAGTGCAATCTAAATCACACCGGCGAGAAGAAGTACCGGTGTCCGTCACGTTGTTGCGCGAATGCGTGGAACAGCCATGGTTTGTATGACGACAGATGAAATATTGGCGCTCATGCGCGGGCAATGACCGTCATTTCGATGACGATTTCCCGGAGGAATCTCCCCGCGTCCCGGCGAAGTCTTCTCCTACCCCCATCGCCAGAGGAGGGCGGGATGGCCTGGTATTTGCCTGTCTATGGTCCGGTGTTCTGGGAAGAGCTGCGCCGCCGGTTGCGCGGGGGGCGCGGATTCGTGGTGCTTTTCGTCTACGGTCTGGTGCTGGTGGCGCTGATGCTGGGGGCAACGCTGCTGCGCGGCGTGGGCGATGACCCGCGCGAATGGCCGGAATTCGGCCGCCTGCTGTGGAACATCTTCTTCTTCGGACAGATGGTGGGCGTGCTGCTCATCAGTCCCGGGCTGGCGGCCGGGGCCATCAGCAGCGAGCGCGAGGGGAAAACGCTGGAGCACCTCTTCCTCACCCCGCTCAGCACGTTTGCCTTCGTCTTCGGCAAATTCTTCGGCGCCATCGGGCAGATGTTGGTGATGATCCTCGCCGGCCTGCCCATCGTCGCCGTGGTCTTTCAATACGGCGATGTCTCGCCGAAGGAAGTGCTCGCCGGCTACGCGGTCATCCTCACCACCGGCGTGCTGTATGCCGCGCTGGGTTTCCTCGCCTCCTGCCTCTTCACGCGCACCGTCATCGCCATCGTCTGGGCGTACGGCTTCATGCTGTTGGCTTGCATCGGCCTGCCGGTGGCCATCGTGCTGCTGGCGCTGTTCTCACCGCAGTTCTGGTTCGCCAGTTCGTCATTTCTCTACAGCACCTGCCCGCTGCTCTTGCTCGACGTGGAAAACCTGTCCGGGGCGATGGACGGCGCGCAATTCTGGACCACCGCTGGCGGCATGCTGGGCTGGACCGTCGCCGCCCTCCTCGCCAGCACTGTCCTCATCCGCCGCCTGCGCGGCATCGGCCCGTTCCTCTACCGCCGCGTCTCCCTCACCGTCGCGCGCCAGAACTCGCGAATGCCAACGGTGGAGTGAGCCGTCAGCGGTTGACACGCCGTGCAAAACCGCGTATTGTCAGGGTACAATTATGTATACCTGTCAGCAGTCCGAAATCCATATCGTCGTCGTTACCTGGGAGACATAACCGTCGCATCCGGGCTTGCTGCGCTTTTTCTACCCCTTCCCGGATGCCGGGAGGGGGTTTTTTGTTTATCGAAGGAGGATGTGATGCCGGAATGGATCGA
This sequence comes from Armatimonadota bacterium, assembly GCA_022708765.1. Lineage (GTDB taxonomy): Bacteria > Armatimonadota > Hebobacteria > CAIYQO01 > CAIYQO01 > JAKIYB01. Next base: position 10,841 of record JAKIYB010000020.1, read on the forward strand.
GACTTACCATAAAGACTTCTGGCTGAAACCCGACGACACCGGCGATGACGATGCGCGCTTCATGATGCAGGCACTGAAGCTGCAGCCGGGCATGCGCGTGCTGGATATGCCGTGCGGCGCCGGGCGGGTGGCGGTGCACCTGGCGAAGGCGGGGTGCCGGGTGACCGGTATCGATCGCAATCCCAACTTCCTTGCGCGGGCGCAACGGCGTTTTGCCGATGTGGGCGTGGAGGGTGAGTTCCGCGTGCTGGATATGCGCGCATTGGACGAGGCTGCAGTATTCGATGCGATCTATAACTGGGGTGGCAGTTTCGGCTACTTCAGCGATGAAGAGAATGTAGCCGTCGTGCGTCGAATGGCGGCAGCACTGGCTCCGGGCGGGCGACTGCTTATCGAGCAGATTTCCCGCGAACGAGTATTACGGCATCTGATTGCGAGCAATCGAATTGGTGAATGGGTCAGCCGCACACACTGGGATGCCGCCACCCAGCGCATTATTTCCGAGTGGACCAGCGATACCGGCCAACCGAGCTTCGCGTCCACCATGCGCCTCTACACCCCGGCGCAGTTCCAACGGCTCTTCGCGGATGCCGGCCTGGAGATGGAAGCGATCTACGGCGACCGGGACGGCGAACTCTACACCCAGCGCTGCCGGCGGATGAGCGTGGTGGGGAGAAGGGGATGATGCTGGTATGGATGCAGACAACAAACTGATATTATCTACGCCAAACACTGACCTCGAACAGGAATACCAGGCCTATATCGCCGAATTCGCCGCCTCCGGGGAACCGGCGATATTTTACCGGTTGCCGGATGAGGATTTCGCCGCGTTCGTGGCGCAACTCGAGCGCGAGGAACGCGGGGAGGGGCTGCCGGATTGGGCGGTGCCGCAGCAGACATTCTGGGCGGTGCGCGATGGACGGATTGTCGGCATACTGAAGCTGCGCCACCGCCTGACCCCGGCTTTGGAGAATTACGGCGGGCACATCGGGTATGCGGTGCGCCCCTCGGCGCGCGGACGCGGATATGCCTGCCGGATGCTGGCGCTGGCACTGGAACACGCGCGCGCGCTGGGGTTGCGCCGCGTGCTGCTCACCTGTAACCCGGATAACCATGCCTCCGCGCGGGTAATCGAGAAGAACGGCGGCGTGCGGGACACCGACGGCATCCACCCCGATACCGGGTTGCCGCATGCGCGGTATTGGATTACGCTGTGATATAACGTGGCATACAGATTATCTTTCGCAATAAGGCACACCGAATGGAAAACATTACCTACCACATTGCCCCACCTGACTGGACTCCCGAGGATCCCAATCCATTTACCGCCGATGGCTATTATGGGTCAGAATGGAGTTGTCTATACATATGGGAGGGAAACGATCATGGAACTAAACGTGGACGGAAGAAGAAGACCGGTCTGCTTACTTGCGTAAAAGGACGTGGCGTACCAAGGCTAGCAGCAGACTTGGCCGACTATATCCGATACGAGTTCCTGCACGGACGGCAATGCATCATCAGCATACCACCGGATATGGGCAAGATCTTCATAGAGCGCGCGCTGGCCGTAACACCTGAATGGTCAGTGATTCGTTCACATGACCCGAAGTGGATTGTGCACTCGACCACTGTGCATGGATGGGCAGCAATTCAGGCTTGTGGCGAATTGAAATCGCAAGCACGATTGCATAGTGAAGGAGTCGCCATTCCCAACCATGGTAGCGAATGGTTTGGTGAACCGGAAGATTATACCGAATATATCATCATGGGAGACACTGGTGCAGAGGATACTGAGTTAGTCGTTGCCTCACACCTTTCCGATCTGAAGATTGAAGATCGTCGTGCCCCTTACACCCCTGGAGCACGGTTATTCCTTGATGCGCACCGGTTGATCAGCGACGGCTTGGTCGTACGTGATGGTATTCATGTCGCAAAAGTCTACGACCACCTGCCACTCGATCCATACCTTATCGCCGCTGTGACACCCGCAGATATTGATCCCAAAGGAAAGATCACTGTATGGACTCCGAGAACTTTTTGTTTAGCTACACTCAAATATTTTTCAGGGATTGTAGGAGAAGTCGTTCCGTATGAGCACTTGGAGAATGGTTAATGCAATACCTCATCTGGGATTTTGACGGCACCCTTGGCTACCGCGACGGCGGGATGTGGTCGGGCACGCTGCGGGAGATTTTGCGCGACGAGCGGCCGGAGATTGACGCGCCGATTGAGGTGCTGCGCGAATATGTGGGGCGGGGCTACCCCTGGCACATGCCGGAGGCGCCGCACTGTCATCTCGACACCGCGGAGAAGTGGTGGGAGGCGCTGATGCCGGTGCTGGCGCGCGCGCTGGCCGGGGTGGGCGTGCCGGAAGCGGAGGCGGCGGTCCTCGCCCGGCAGTTCCCGGCGCGGTATACCGAACTCTCGCGCTGGCGGCTGTTTTCCGATACCCTGCCGGCGTTGTCGGCGCTGTCCGCGGTCGGCTGGCGGCACGTGCTGCTCACCAACCACGTGCCGGAGTTGCCGCGCATCGTCGCCCACCTGGGGCTGGACGCGCACCTCTCCGCCGTCTTCAACTCGGCGCAGACGGGCTACGAAAAGCCGCACCCGCGGGCCTTTCACAACGTGTTGGACTTCATCGGCCCCGCGGAGGCGGTGTGGATGATCGGCGATAACCCGAAGGCCGACGTCGCCGGCGCGGAAGCCGCCGGCATCCCCGCCATCCTGGTGCGGACAATGGGTGTGGACGTGCGGTATCGCTGCGAGGAGTTGGCGGGGGTGGCGGAGATCATCGCGAGCGCACCGGCATCGCGGTAGCCGCTCCGCGTTACCAGCAAGGATGAAATACCATGCAACTCGGCCAGCGTATCATGATCATCGGCTCCGGCGGCGCGGGGAAATCTACGCTGGCGCGGCAGCTTGGCGCGGTGACAGGGCTGCCGGTGATTCACCTCGACGCCGAACACTGGCGGCCGGGGTGGGTGGAAACGCCGAAGGAGGAGTGGCGGCGGAAGGTGGAGGAGCTGACCCGGCGCGACCGCTGGATCATGGATGGCAACTACGGCGGCACGCTGGCCATCCGCATGGCGGCGGCGGAGACAGTCATCTTCCTGGATTACCCCTGGTGGCTGTGCCTGGGACGAGTGCTGAAACGGCAGATCCTCTATCGCGGGCAAACGCGCCCCGATTTGACGCCCGGCTGCCCGGAGCGGCTCGACCGCGAATTCCTCAGGTGGATCTGCTTCGACTTCCCGCGCCGCAACCGCCCCCGGCTGCTGGGCTTGGTGGAGGAGTATCAGGAAGGCCGGCACATCATCATCCACCGCTCGCCGAAGGAGACGCGGCGGTGGCTGGCGGAAATCGAGGGATCGAAAGCATGAAAATCCTGCTCATTATCCTCGGTCCCAACGGCGTCGGAAAATCCACCGCCTGCGCGCGCCTGCTCCAGCGCCTGCCGCGGTCGGCCAGGCTGGAGAGCGAGTGGTGCCGCATGATCAATCCCTTCGACCTGACGCCGGAGATTGAGGCGCTGACCGAACGGCACATGACGGCGCTCCTGCGCGGTTATCTATCGTGCAGCCTGGTGGACACCGTCATCTTCAGCTACGGCCTGCACGGCCCACGCCGCCGCATCCTCGACCGTGTGATGGACAACCTGCGCGACGTGCCCTTTCACCTGCTGCCGCTCACATTGACCTGCAGCGAGGAGGAAAATATCCGGCGAATGCGACAAGACGGCAGGGATGAGCAACGCATCCAGGGGGCACTGGCAACACGGGCGATATATGAAGGTCTGGGCTTTCCGGTGATTGATACGACGGAGATGTCGGTGGAGGAGACAGTGGAGCAGATACTTACAATACATAGAGGTAGCCGATGACCCTCACCACCGTCCCCTGCGACTGGCATATCCACACAAGCCACTCCCCCTCAACCGCCTGAAATCCCCCCTTTTTTCGTTGACGCGGCAGGGTGTCGGTGGTATAGTGGTATATCCATCGTCGCAGTTGAGTTGCCGCCATGCGTCAATCGTCGCCGTTTGATTTTACGCTCTTCATCACCGTCGTGCTGCTGATCGCGGTGGGGTGGATTTTCATCTACAGCGCCAGCTATCCACGCGCGATGGTGAGTTCGGATACGGACTTCAACAGTTTTTACTACGCCCTTCGGCAGATCATTTTCACCGTCATCGGCGCGGTGGCCATGGGCTTCTGCTGGCTTACCCCGCTGCATGTGTTCCGCCGCGCGTCCTTCTGGATCATGATCGGCGGCATCGCGCTGCTCGTCGTCGTGCTCATTTTCGCGCCGGAACGCCACGGCAACCGCGCGTCCATTGACATCGGTCCGGTGCAGCTCCAGGGGTCCGAGTTCGCCAAGATCGCTATCGTGCTCTCACTGGCGGCGTATCTGGCGCGGCGCCCGTGGATGGTGAAGACGTGGCAAGGGCTGGTACGTGGGCCGATCTGGTTCGTCGCCGTGCCCTTCCTCCTCATCTTCTTTGAGAAGGACATGGGGATGACCTTTGCCGTCACGCTGTCCGCCACCCTCATCCTGCTCATCGCCGGCATGAAGTTCCGCTTCGTCGGCGTGCCGCTGCTCATTATCGGCGTGCTGGGACTGGCGGTGTGGGGCGGCATCGCCGCCGGCAACCGCGCGTCTCACGGCGCGCTGATGGAGCAGATCAAAGAGGCGGGCGGGCAGCGGTTTGAGCGCGTCCTCGCCTGGCGCGATCCCTTCGATACCTCGCTGGCCGCCAGTTTTCACCCGCGCAATTCGCTCATCGCTATCGGCTCCGGCGGCCTGCTGGGGCGCGGCATTACCGAGAGCCGGCAGAAGTGGTTCTACCTGCCCGCGCCGCACAACGACTACATCGTCGCCGTCATCGGCGAGGAGCTCGGCTTCCTCGGCGCGATTCTTGTTCTCGGGCTCTACGCGCTGCTCGTTTTTCGCGGCTTCACCATCGCGCACAGCGCGCCGGACGAATACGCCGCGCTGGTGGCGGTGGGCTGCACGGTGATGCTCGCTACCACCGCGCTGGTAAACCTGGCCGTGGCCACCAACCTGCTGCCCAGTATCGGCCTCAACCTGCCCTTCATCAGCTACGGCGGCAGCTCGCTCATCGCCAGCATGATGATGGCCGGCCTGCTGCTCAACGTTTCCACCCAGCGCCCCGTTCGCGAACGCCGCCGCCCGGAGATCGTGGACCCGTCGGCGGAACCGGCGCGGACATAATCCCTCCCCCAACCGGGTAAGGGGGAGAGCGCGGAATGGTGCTGGTCATCAAATCTTTGCGCAGATGTATGGTTTGTCGTTCGTAGTGCGCCGCAGCCGCAGCAAGGCGCGTTCGGATAGGCAATCCGGTGTGGAAATGCGACGCGCCTTGCTCAGGCGCGGCGCTACTACGAACAATTATGATATGAAGCGGGAATACGTAAGACTGATGCAACTCCCCAAAGCGACAACGAATCAATTCTGGCAACCGGAGCGCCGCTATCATTTCGTAGCCATCGGCGGTATCGGCATGAGCGCGCTGGCGCGCATTCTGCTGGCGCGCGGCGTGCGGGTGAGCGGCTCTGACCGCGGCGACTCGCCGATGCTGGCGACGCTGCGCGCGCTGGGCGCCGAGGTGCACGTGGGCCACGCCGCCGCGCACGTGCGCGAGGGCGACCTGGTGGTGCTTTCCGACGCCATCAAGCCGGATAACCCGGAATGGCGGCGGGCGCTGGAACTAGAACTGCCCATCATCCGCCGCGCCGACCTGCTGGGCGAGTTGACGAACAGCGGTCGCGGGGTGGCGGTGGCGGGCACGCACGGCAAGACCACCACCAGCGGCATGCTCGCATGCATCTTCCTGGCGGCGGAGCTGGACCCCACCTGCGTGCTGGGCGGTGTGCTGGCACCGATGGGCGGCAACGCCCGTGCCGGCGGCGACCTCACGCTTGTGGAGGCCTGCGAGGCCTACAACTCCTTCCTCGACCTGCGTCCCGAAGCCGCCATCATCATGAACCTGGAGGTGGATCACCTCGATTTCCACGGCACGCCGGAGCATCTCTTCGACAGCTTTCGGCAGTTTCTGCGCCAGGTGCGCGGCTATGCCGTGCTGAATGGTGACGACGCCCGCCTGCGCGCGATGGCGGACATCCCGTCGCGCGTGGTGACCTATGGCGCGGGCGCGGACAACGCGTACCGGTATACCGATGTGTGCGCGGGCGCGGAGACGACCTTCACGCTGTGGCGCGGTGAGACGCGCGTGGGCGAGATCACCCTGCGCGTGCCGGGGTTGCACAACGTGAGCAATGCGACGGGCGCGGCGGCGCTGGCGCTGGAGTGGGGAATACCCTTCGACGCCGTGGCGCGCGGGCTGGTGGAGTTTCCCGGCATGGGCCGCCGCTTTGACGTGGTCGGCATGCGCGGCCTGGCGACGGTAGTGGACGACTACGCGCATCATCCCACCGAAATCCGCGCCACGTTGGCCGCCGCGCGTGGGCGTTTTTCCGGACGGGTGATCGCCATCTTTCAGCCGCACCTCTTCAGCCGCACCCGCGACCTGCTGGAGGAGTTCGCCCAGGCGCTGGGCGCCGCCGACCTCGCGCTCATCGCCCCCATCTACCCCGCGCGCGAAGAGCCCATCCCCGGCGTCACTCACGAGGCGCTGGTCGCGCGCATCCCCGGCCAGGCGGAGGCGCTGCCCTCGCTCGACGCCGCCGTCGCGCGCATCGCCGCCCTCGACCCGCCCCTCGCGCCCGGCGACGTCGTCCTCACCATCGGCGCCGGCGACGTAGACCGGGTAGCGCGGGCGCTGGTACAATCCTGACATACCGCTGAAAGGAGGCACGGGATGACCGGTTGGCACGAAAAGCTGCTGGCGTATGCCGGCGCCTGTCGCGATGCCCGCCCGGTGGTCAGCCGCGAGACGTTGCGCGCGGAGGAGGAGCACCGCTGCCGTATCATTGGCGGCTCGCTCATCTCCTGGTTCGAGGAGGAACTCGACGATATCCTCAGCCAGCGCGCGGTGCTGCAGCGAATCCACGCGTATGAGCCGGACCCGTTTCTTGTCATCGTCACTGAGATGGCGGGCATGGTGGCCGTGCGGGAAATCCTCGAAGATACGTCGGAAGTGGCGCTGTTGCTGCCGGAGGAGTGGGAGGCGGGGCCGCTGGCGCGCGATGAGGATGACTTCGCGCGGCGCATTAACTACTGGAGTTATTTTCGTCCGCTCACGCCCGCCAAATTCGCGGAAGCTGGGGTTGAGGGATTGACCCTCGAATGTGCGCGCCTGCACACCGTTGGCCATCTCTGGGGACGCCAGGCGGGCATGGAGACGCTGCATCTCTGGGAATGGACTGGCGACAGCCTGGAGTTGATTGCGCCAGGCTATGAAGAGCGCGTCTTCTGACGGGTGGCTGCCTCGCGTTCGTCCGCTTCTCCTTCCACCAACCCGTTGTGCGCATATTGACACATCGCCGTCCAGGGACGGCGTATATCCGCCGCTGCTTCGGCGAGATTTCCGCACATCGCTGTCAGCGCGCCGAACACCCACATGAGCGGTTCCTCGTATTGTATGTAATAGCGCGGACGCGCTCGGCTGCCCGCGCATCCACAAGGAGGAGGGGATGATGCTCACAAAAGGATTTTGGGTGTTGGCGCTGCTGCTGTGCGGTCTGGCGCCGGCGGCGTATGCGCAGGCCAGTCTGCTGGTCGTCGGCCAGAGGACGCTGACACCGGCGACGGTGCCGGCGG
>JAKIYB010000210.1 GCA_022708765.1 Armatimonadota bacterium
TGACAGGACGACTGGAATCACCACGGAGGCGAGATGGCAACACGGCGCCCGATGAGCGAGATGAGTGGGCTGGCGTTGCTCGCCGGCAGTGCGCTGCTGGTGCTGTTGTCCGTGGGCGGGTATCTCATCGGCAACCTGCTTGATCAGCGGCTGAATACCGCGCCGACGTTCGCCATCATCGGCCTGCTCTTTGGTGTTGTCATCGGGTTCTGGGATTTGTTCCGCATTGCCGCCATGGTCATGCGCGCACAGCCGTCGCCGCCCTCCTCGCACGACGCGCCCCGGGAATTGGATGAAGAGCCACCTGCGGATGACTGATAAAGTAGCCGGCACACAATGCCGATGAGGAGAGTAATGTCGCGCTGGGATCCCTGTACGCCGCACTTTCTCGTCTCGACGATGCGCACGATGGTCGGACTCTGGATCATCGTCAGCGCCACCGCCGCGGGATGGTTCGCGTCCGCGTTCGGAGGCGCGCTCGCGGGGGGGTTGGTAGCTATCGCCGCGTTTTATATCGCGCTGCATGCCGGCAAGACGGTCACACCTGACGCGCGGTTTGCCCGGGTCATGGCGGTGCTGCAGTTGAAACAACTCGCGCTCTGGGTGGCTATTGCCCTGTTGATCATGGTCGTGAAGGTTGAGCCGGCCGGCTTTGCCGTCGGCGTTTCGATTTTGCCCGTCGGCATTCTGCTGACGCTGGGCTGGTATCTGTTACCAAGAGGAAAAACGCAGCCGTGAACGGACTGGCCGCACATCTTTACAGCATTCCGCTCCTGCTTGCGGAGACCGCCGGGCACGGCGGAGAGCATGGCGTAGGCGACCAGATGCGTTTCTTCTGGTTCTCCATCGCCGCTTTTGCCATCATCATGGTCCTTGCCGTCCTCGCCACGCGCCGGTTGAAGCCGGTACCGAGCGGCTTGCAGAGCTTCATGGAGTTCATCTACGAGACGCTCGCGGGCTTGCCGATGATGGTCATGGGACCGCGCGGGCGCCAGTATGCTCCCTTTGTCGCGACGTTCTTCCTCTATATCCTGGTGATGAACCTTACGCAGTTCATCCCCGGCGCCGTGCCCGGGACCGCCAGCCTATCCATCACCGTCGGATTGGCGTTGGTGGCGTTCATCGGCGTGCAGTACTTTGGCTTCAAGGCGCATGGACCGCGCTATCTCGCCCATTTCTTCGGGCCAGTGCCAATCAAGAGTCTGCCAACGCTACTGCTCGGTCTGCTTTTGTTGCCGCTGGAATTGCTGGCGGAATTGATCCGCCCGGTGTCGTTGTCTTTTCGTCTCTACGGCAATATTTTCGGTGAAGAGCAGGTCATCCACGCGCTGGCCACCCAGCTTGGCCCGCCGGGACCATTTTTTGCCGTGCTGATGCTGCCGCTGCAGGTGTTGACCAGCCTGCTCCAGGCGCTGGTCTTTACGCTGTTGGTAACGGTCTATATCGCCCTCGCTACGGAAAAGCATGACGAGGAGCACGAGGCATCGGAAGCCCATTCGTAGTCCAACCGCCGGATCACGGTCTGCGCGGTGTAGAATTTGAAAGGTGGAGGATACACAGATGATTTACTTTGCGATGCTCGCCCTGGCCATCGGTTTCGGGACGGCGTTCGCGGCGTTCGGCTGCGGTATTGGCCAGGGTATTGCGGTGAAGGGCGCGCTGGAAGGCACCGCGCGCCAACCGGAAGCCGGTGGCCGCATCCTGGTGCTGATGATCCTGGGTCTGGCGCTCATTGAATCGCTCACCATTTACGCGCTGCTGCTCGGTTTCCAGTTGAAGGCGTATCTGCCGACCGTGCAGCAGGCGCTCGATGCCATCGCGCCCGCCGCCGGCGCCGCCGCGCAGTCTCTGCCGCATTAAGTCACGTGTGCCCCGGCGCGGATACCGGCACGGGGTAAAGGAGTCTGATAACCGTGGTTGAGTTTCTCGAAAGCCTGGGAATCGCCTGGCAGGTTGCCCTTGCGCAAGCCATCGCCTTCGTGATCCTGCTGGTGCTGCTGGCACGATTCCTCTATCGGCCGCTGGAAAATATCATGCGGCAGCGCGAGGAACAGGTCGCGAATGACCTGGCCGGCGCGGAAGCCCAGCACGCGAAAGCCGAGTCGCTGCGGCGCGAGTATGAAGCGCATCTGGAACAGATCGCCGATGAAGCGCGCGCGCGTCTCGAGCAGGCGTTGAAAGACGCCGAAACCGTCCGTCAGCAGCAGATGGAGACCGCCCAGGCGGATATTCAGGCGCTGTATGCCCGTCACGAAGCACAACTCGCGTTGGAACGGGAGCAACTGCGCCGCGAACTGCGCCAGGAGATGTCCGATATCGCTGTGCAGGCGGCGCATAAAGCGCTGCGTGTACGTATGACACCGGAACTGCAGGCTGCGGTCATTGACCAGGTTATCGCGGAGCTTGATCGGACGACACTGCAGTAGGAGCAGGTGACACGCCATGTTGGCTCGGAGGATTGCACAACGATATACGCGCGCGCTGTTCAGTCTCGCGCAGGAGCACGGCACGGTCGCCCGTTGGGAGGGTGAACTGGCGACACTCACTTCCGTGCTGGCGGCCTCGCCGGAACTGCCGCAGGTGCTTGCCCACCCGGAAATCCCACTGGCGAGCAAACTGGCGGTGCTTGAGCGCGTGTTCGCGGGCAAGCTAGCCCCGGAGATTCTCGCGCTGGTGCGCCTGCTCATCACCCGCGGCCACGAACCGGATATGGAAACGATCCATGCCATTTACGTGGAGGAGTGGAATGCCGCGCGGCGCATCCTGCCCGTCGAGGTGGTGAGTGCCGTTCCGCTCAGCGAGGCGCAGGCACAGGCGCTAACGGAACAGTTAACCCGAAAGACCGGCGCCACGATTCGTTTAGAGCGCTCGGTTGACCCGGCGCTGATCGCCGGCCTGGTGCTCCGCATCGGCGACCGCGTCATTGATGCCAGCGCCCGCGGCGCGCTTGACGGCTTGCGCGATGCCATGCGCGGCACGCCGACCTACGCGTGAACTTATTCAAACCCGTTGAGGGGTAGCGAATACCATGAATATTAAACCGGAAGAAGTCAGTGCCATCATACGGCAGGAACTGCAGCAGCATGACACCGAGCTGCGCACGCGCGGCGTCGGGCAGGTGCTGCAGGTCGGCGACGGCATCGCCCGCGTCTACGGGTTGTCCGATGCCATGGCCGGCGAACTCATCGAGTTTCCCGGCGGGGTGATGGGCATGGCCCTCAACCTGGAAGAGGACAACGTCGGCTGCATCCTCCTGGGCTCCGACGCCGATATTCACGAAGGCGATACCGTGCATACCACCGGACGGATCGTGCAGGTGCCTGTGGGCCTGCCGATGGTCGGCCGCGTGGTGACAGCACTCGGCCAGCCGATTGACGGCAAAGGCCCGATCACCGCGAATGAGTTTCGCGCGACCGAGGCGACCGCCCCGAACGTTATTCAGCGCCAGCCGGTAAAGGAACCGCTGCAGACCGGGTTGGTGGCCATTGATTCGATGATCCCCATCGGACGTGGCCAGCGCGAACTCATCATCGGCGATCGCCAGACCGGCAAGACGGCCATCTGTGTGGATGCCATCCTGAACCAGAAGGGTAAGGGCGTCTACTGCATCTATGTTGCCGTCGGGCAAAAGCAGTCCACGGTGGCGCAGGTGGTGCGTACGCTGGAGCAATATGGCGCGATGGATTACACCATCGTGGTGGCCTCCACTGCCTCCGATCCCGCGTCCGAGCAGTTCCTCGCCCCGTACGCTGGGTGCGCGATGGGCGAGTTCTTCCGTGACAACGGTATGCACGCGCTGGTGGTCTACGATGACCTCTCCAAGCACGCGGTGGCCTATCGCCAGGTATCTCTGTTGCTGCGCCGTCCGCCGGGACGCGAAGCGTATCCCGGCGACATCTTCTACCTGCACGCTCACCTGCTGGAGCGCGCCGCGAAACTATCCGATGAACTGGGCGGCGGTTCGCTAACCGCGCTGCCGGTCATCGAAACGCAACTCGGTGACGTGTCCGCCTACATTCCCACGAATGTGATTTCCATCACCGATGGGCAGATTTACCTGGAGCCGGACCTGTTCTTCGCCGGCGTTCGACCGGCGGTGAACGTGGGCATCTCCGTCTCTCGCGTGGGCGGCAACGCGCAGATCAAGGCGATGAAGCAGGTGGCGGGCCGCCTGCGCCTCGATCTGACATATTACTATGAGCTGCAGGCGTTTGCGCAGTTCGCCTCGGAATTGGACGCGGCTACGAAAGCACAGCTTAACCGGGGTGAGCGCCTGGTGGAAATGCTCAAGCAGCCGCAGTATCGTCCGCTGCCCGTTGAAGAGCAGGTGATGCTCATCTGGATGGGCACGAACGGATTCCTAGATGATCTCGCGGTGGCGGATGTCCGCCACTTCGCCGACGGCTATCTGACCTTCATGAGGCAGCGCCATAACGATATCACGACCGAGATATTGGAGAAGAAAGCGCTGAGCGATGAACTACTCGACCGACTGAAAGCCGCGTCGGTCGAATACAAAGCGGAGTTCAAGGCGTAAGCAATGCTCTCAACCCGCGACATCCAGCGAAAGATCCGCACCGTCCGCAATATTCAACAGATTTGTCGGGCGATGAAAACCGTCTCCAGCATCAAGCTTCGAAAGGCGGAGGAGCGCATTCTCGCCGCGCGTCCCTACACCGACGCGCTGAGTGAAATGGTCGCCGGCTTGGCGAACTCGGAATATACCCACCCGCTGCTGGCAGTGCGAGAGGTGCGCCGCACACTCATCGTCGCGGTGAGCGCGGACAAGGGACTGGCGGGCGCATACAATACCAATCTCATCCGCGAAACGCTCGCGCAGGTGCGCGCGCAGCACGGAGATGTGGCACTGATCCCCGTCGGACGCAAGGTTGCCGACACCGTGCGACGGCTTGGTTACACCACCGAGGCGGTCATCAATCCGCTGGGCGGTGAGCCGCAGTTCCGCACCTTCGCCGCGCTGGCTGATCAAATCGGCGAACTGTATACAGAAGAGAAAATTGATCGCGTGCTGCTTGTCTTTTCCCGTTTCGGCGGCGGTATCACCACACAGCAATTGCTGCCACTGGCCGCGCTGGACGGCGATGGCGCCACGGGTGATGTGATTTACGAGCCGTCTCCGGCGGGCATTCTGGAGCAGTTGCTGCCGCGTTACCTGCGCACATCGCTCTACACCGCTGTCCTCTCAGCGGTCGCCTCCGAGCATGCTGCACGCGTGGCGGCGATGTCGCTCGCGACGGATAACGCCGAAGAAGTGATCTCGCAATTGACCATGGATTATAACAAATCCCGCCAGGCCAGCATCACGAATGAACTGGTGGATATCGTCGGCGCCGCGGAGGCGCTGGTATGAGCAGCCAGGTATCAATGAATATACAGACGAAATCGACGTTATTCAGCGGCATTCAGCCTTCAGGTCTCCTGACTATCGGGGGGTATATCGGCGCGCTACGCAACTGGGTGCGCCTGCAGCATGAATACGACTGCCTCTTCTGCATTGTGGACCTGCACGCCATTACTGTGCGCCAGGATCCGAAGACCTTCGCTGAACGCTGCCTGTCCTTCGCGGCGCAATATATCGCGCTGGGCATTGATCCGAAGACCGCGACGATCTTCTTGCAGTCACACGTGCCGGCGCATACCGAGCTAACCTGGCTGTTGAATTGCCACGCCTATATGGGTGAGCTCTCGCGCATGACGCAGTTCAAAGATAAGACGCAGGGGAAAAAGGAGCAGACCATCGGCGTCGGCCTTTTCGATTACCCGGTGCTGATGGCCGCTGACATCCTGCTCTATCAGACGAAGCTGGTGCCGGTAGGCGCCGATCAGAAGCAGCATCTCGAGCTGACACGCGACCTCGCCGTGCGCATGAACCACTATTACGGCCAGATCTTCACCGTGCCGGAAGCCTTCATTCCGGAGGTGGGCGCGCGGGTGATGAGCCTGCAGGAGCCGACGAAGAAGATGTCCAAGTCGGATGAGAACGAGGGGAACTACATTGCGCTCATCGAGACACCGGACGTCATCCGCAAGAAGATCAAGCGCGCGGTGACCGATGCGACAATGGGCATCACCTACGAACCGGACACGCGTCCGGGTGTGGCGAATCTGCTCACTATCCTCGGCGCGTTGACCGACCGCGCGCCCACCGCCCTTGCCGAGCAATATGCCGACAAGGGCAACGCGGCGCTGAAAGGCGACGTGGCCGATGCGCTCATCGCCTTCCTGGAGCCGTTCCAGGCGCGCTACCACGAGTTGATGGATAACAGAGATGCCTTGTACGCCATCCTCCGCCGCGGCGCGGAACAGACTCGCCACCGCGCGGAACCGACACTGCGCCGCGTCTACGGTGCGATGGGCTTCTGGCAGGGGTAACCGAATACGCAAATGCCTCCCACTTCTCCTCGGTGAGAGGAGGTCAGGGGGTGAGGGGATACATACGCTATGATGAACACGGAACAGACACACGCCGTCGGAACCAACGGCGAAATTTTGCAAGTTATCGGCCCGGTCATTGACGTGCGCTTCCCGGCGGGCACGCTGCCTGAGTTGTATGACGCGCTGGAAGTGCACGATACCGCTCACGGGCATGACATTGTCATCGAAGTCGCTCAGCACCTTGGCAATGACACCGTGCGCTGCGTGTCGATGTCGCCCACCGAAGGCCTGCGGCGGGGCATGCCGGTCATCGCCACCGGCGCCCCCATCAGCGTGCCGGTCGGCGACGCCTGCAAGGGTCGCCTGTTCAACGTCCTCGGCGCGCCGATTGACCAGAAAGGCCCGGTCGAGGCGAAGGAGCAGTGGCCGATTCATCGTGATCCGCCCACCTTCGAGGAGCAGGGCGTCGTCACGGAAATCTTCGAAACGGGCTTCAAGGTAGTGGACCTCCTGGCCCCCTACCCTCGCGGCGGAAAGGTCGGCTTGTTCGGCGGCGCCGGCGTCGGCAAGACGGTGCTACTGGAAGAACTCATCCGCAACATTGCCACCGAGCACGGCGGCACCTCCGTCTTCTGCGGCGTTGGCGAGCGCACGCGCGAAGGCAACGACCTGTACCTGGAGATGACCGAGTCCGGCGTCATTGACCGCACCACGCTGGTCTTCGGGCAGATGAACGAGCCGCCGGGCGCGCGCCTGCGCGTGGCGCTCACCGGCCTCACCATGGCGGAGTATTACCGCGACGTGGAAGGCCAGGACGTGCTGCTTTTCATTGACAACATGTTCCGCTTTGTGCAGGCCGGTTCCGAGGTGTCCGCGCTACTCGGGCGCATGCCATCCGCCGTAGGATACCAGCCCACGCTGGCGACCGAGATGGGCCGCCTGCAGGAGCGCATCACCTCCACGAAGCGCGGTTCCATCACCTCATTGCAGGCAATTTACGTGCCGGCGGACGACATCACCGATCCGGCGCCGGCGGCAACTTTCGCTCACTTAGACTCTACGATTGTTCTTTCCCGCGCCATTTCCGAAATGGGCATCTATCCGGCGGTGGATCCTTTGGCTT
>JAKIYB010000211.1 GCA_022708765.1 Armatimonadota bacterium
GCAGCGCGTCCACCGGCAGCGCGCGCAGCCCAAAATCGCCCGCCAGCGCATCCGCGCTCGCCGGCAGCGCGTCCGCGCACGCGACGACGCGATATAGCTCCGCGTGCTTGCCAAACAGTCGCATGTGAATGCCCCGGCCGGCACTCCCGCACCCGATTAACCCAACGGTGATCCGTGACATGATTTTCTCCTCATGGGAGCGCGGATTTTCACTCTGCACCACAACTACGCCGGCATCACCCGTTCTGGTGACGCCACCAGCGCTTTCAAATACGCAATTCCCTCGCCCACGCGCTCCTCCGGAGTAAGGTCGCGCCGCAGGTCTTCAATGCTCAAGTAGCCTCGAAAGCCGCTGTCCTTCAGCGCGGTGATGATCTCCGGATAGTTGGCGATGCCGTCACGCAGACTGGCCCAGCGGTGCACCCAGCGGCCGTCTTCGTACCAGTAGGCGGCGTTCTTGCAGTGGATGTAAGCCAGATAGTCGCCCATGAGCTGCACGGAGTTGCGCCACCCCTCATTCCCCTCGAAAACCATGTTGCCGGGGTCCATGAGGATGCCCACGCGATTAGCAGGGAAAGGTTCCAGCAGGCGCAGGGCAGCGCTGGCGGAGTTGACCACGTAGCCGTGATGGAGCTCGAAAACGAAGCGCACATCGTAATCGGCGCTCATGTCCAGCATCCGCGCCAGTTCACGAGCATTGCGCTCCATCCAGTACCGCGAATCGCGCGTGCCGTCAAAATCGGCCAGCAGGCCGGCGAGCGTGGAGTTCGGCCCACCCCAGCGCACATGCGGCGCGGTGAAGAGGCGAATCTGCCGCACGCCAAGCTGCTCCGCCGTCTCGCACGTCGCGCGCACCACCTCCGGCGCCTCCACGTGCCCCAGCAGCAAGCCGGGCGTGAGCGAGATGAACGCCATCCCCTCCGCCGCGAAATCGTCGCGCAGCGCCGCGGCTTTCTCCCGCAGCTCTTCACGGGTGATGCGCCCGTCGTGCAGCCATGCCACCGGCAGATCCACTTCCAATCCCTCACAGCCCAGCGTCCGCGCATGCCGCAGCGCTTCTCGTCGCTCCCTTCTTCCCACCGACGTCAATTGCGTGCCGAATTTCATGACAGCTCCTTTTGGATTCACCGGGTTAAAGTGCGGAGTGCATTTCCGCGACCGCGGTTTTCACCGCCCCCCATACTGTTCGATGCAGCGAAAATAGGTAAAGACGTTCTCCGTCGGCGCGTTGTAGGTGATCTCATTCGTCACGCCGATGAAATAGCCCGGCGCGCCTTGCCCCATGGCGACGCAGCGCCGCACTTCCGCCTCGATCTCCGCCGGCGTGCCGTAGCTGATGACGCGCGAATCCACGTTACCAAGGAAAAATTTCTCTCCACCGTAACGAGCAATAATCGGTACCAGATCGGTATGCGGCTCAGCGAAAAGGCCATCGGCGCCGCAGGTGAAGACGGCGTCGGCGACGGGATTCACGCAGCCGTCGGAGATGAAGAGCACTTTCTTGCCGGCGTCGTGCAGCAGTCGCCAGAAGCGCGTATAGTGCGGGTAAATCATCTCCTCCAGCCACGCCGGCGAGAAGATGCTGCCGCGCGTCATGCAGATATCGTCGTGGCAGGACACCACCTCAACATCGGTGCGTGCCCACGCCGCCATCGTGCGCTCGGACACTCGCGCGAAACCGTTCAGTATCTCCTTAAACCGCTCGGGTTCCGCCGCCGCCGCCTCCAGGAACAGCTCCCAGCCGAAGGTCATCAGCGGCCACATGAAGAGGGTGAGGTAGGTGCCGCCCATCACCAGGTGGCGGTCGCCGGCTAGCGCGCGCTGGCGGTCCAGGGATGCCTGATAGCGGACCGCCAGCTCCTCGACGGATCCTGCTGGCATCTCCCCCAGCGGATCATACGCCAGCACTTGCTCTAGCGTGGCAAAGTCGCTGCCCCAGTCCCAGTGGGAGGTGGTCGTCGCGCCCCAGCGCACGACATGGCGACCGTCCGCCAGCGTTTTCGAGGTGGCGCCGTCGGCAAAGGGGTCGTCAATGGGGTCGTCGGTGGCGGGAATGCCGGCGAAGTTGATGTCCAGGTCCAGCCGGTCGAGCAGCGCCAGCCGCGCCTGCTGAGGGTGCTGATAGGGATCTATGCCGGTGAGCGCCCGCTCGAATTCCGGGTGCTGCAGGCACTCGACGCGGGGAATGCGGTCGGTGGGCCGCAGGTGGATGGCATCCAGCGCACGTTGTCGCGACATGGGGTCTTCCTCGTCGGGCGAAACTACGCGCTGCACTGTAACACAGTTACGAAGGATTGTCGAGAAAGGCGAG
Organism: Armatimonadota bacterium; assembly: GCA_022708765.1. Classification (GTDB taxonomy): domain Bacteria; phylum Armatimonadota; class Hebobacteria; order CAIYQO01; family CAIYQO01; genus JAKIYB01. The sequence continues at coordinate 2,312 of JAKIYB010000211.1, forward strand.
CGGTGAATCAGTATGCGAAGAAATCCACGATGCGCCGGAGGATTTCGCGCTGGAGCGAATCCACGGTTTGCGGCGTGGCGGCGGGGCCGGCGGCGACGGCCATGCGGTCGCGGGATTCCTGCAGTTCGTGCTGGCGCGTGGCGAGGACGGCGCTGATATGTTCGGCGAGACGCGGGTTGGCGTCCAGCGCCTGCCGCATATCTTCCTTCTCCATCACCAACAGCTCGCTCTCCTCCACGGCCACCACGGTGGCGGAGCGCGGCTCACCGGTGAGGAGCGAAAACTCGCCGAAGAAGTTGCCGGCCTGCAGCGTTTACGAGAAGACTTGCCGGCCTTCGTCATCATGCGCCGTTACTCGCACGTGGCCGCGCGCGATCACATAAAAAGTCTGCCCCGCGTCGCCCTGGCGGCAAATCGTCTCACCGCTGGCAAACAGCGCGGGGTGCAGGCTGTCAGCAAGATGCTGAATCTGTTCCAGCGACAGGCTCTGCAGGAAGGGGATGGCGCGCAGCAGCGCAACCCGCGCGCCGACCGCCGCGGCCCGCGCCGGCCGTTGCAGCGTCACCGCGGTGGAGGGGCAGGCAAAGCAGATACTCGCCCGCCGGAAGTGATACCACAGCGCGCGATGCACCGCGGTCAACGTGGCGTCGCGCGTGCCGAAATCGGTGATCCAGTATTTCACCGCATAGCGGATTCCCTGGCCTTCAAAGGCAAGCAGCCGCGTCTCCGGCGCCGGTTCCGGGCTGATGCCGTCAATGTCCCGCAGCGCCTCCACCAGCACGCGCTCCACCTGTTCGGGAGGGTAACCGCCGTCCACCACCACCGCCACCTCGTCGGCATGCCGGGTACCCTGCGCGGTAAGGTTGACCACCTCGACTTTCGCCAGCAAGTTGAGCGGCAGGGTGACGCGGTCGCCGGATGCCGTGCGAATGGTCAGCGAGCGCCAGTCGGATCCCTCTACCTGGCCCTGATACTGCCCCACGCGCAGCCAGTCGCCAGGGCGGTACAGGTTCGTCACCTGCAGGCTGAATCCGGCGAAGAGATTGGCCAGCGCTTACTGCATGAGCAAGCCCAGCCCCAGCAGCAGCACCGCCGCGCCGGTAAGCACACCGGCGACGATCTTGATGTTGAAGAGGCTGAAGAGCACCAGCAGCCCGGCGAGCAGGTAGATCAGTCCGCGCACGAATGCCTGGATGACCGGGGGCACTTCCATGCGCCGCCGCACGCCGTAGACGTAGTCGAAGATAATGACCAGCAGCGTTTCCACCGCGATGATGACGAGCAGCGCGAGGATGCCGGTGTGCGGCAGCCAGGAGAGCCAGACTTTGACGGACAGCGCGGCCAGCGGCGCGTGCGCCAGCTTGGCGCCGACCCAGTTCAGCGTGCAGAGGGGAATGAGCAGGTAGACCCAGATGCGCACCCGCCGCGCGATGGGCTCGACAAACGAGTCGCGCCACGGCAGGAATTTGTAGAGCAGCCAGTATAGCGTGCTGAGCCCGATGAAAATGAGAGCAGCCTGCAAAATTATCATCACGCCCATCTTCTCCTGTCATAAGGTAACAGGGGAGCGGCATTTTGTCGAGTAGTGCGCTTTCGATATGTTATTGTTCAGCGACTTTGTCCCCTGCTAAGTGTTCAGCGATAATGTCCCCATGATGACGGAGACATTCCTGAAGACGCTGCTGAACCACGGCAAGGCGTTCATAACAGCCTACTGGCATACACTTGACGGTGTAGCCCCACGGAGAAGACGATTGGTTACTTTGAAATATTCAGGTTTTCAATTTGTATTATCTATGAAAGTGTGTTATCTTTATTATGCTTACCGAACGGTTGGTAACTCTGGGAACGTTCTCCGTCAATAAATCCAGTTGTGGAGGTTGTCCTATGCGTTATCTCCTTCTCCTGCTCGGACTCGGTCTCGGCGCAGTCCTGTTGCTTTCCGGTTGTGGCGGCCGGCACACAAGCCACTCTCATCGTTGTTACGGTGACACCGACGGTAAAAGCGGTGTCGTCCGGTGGCACGCAGCAATTTACAGCTTCTGTTACAGGCACAAACAATACCGCTGTCACCTGGAGCATACAGGAGGCGAACGGCGGCACGATTAACGCGTCAGGGCTTTACACCGCACCGGCAGGCGCCGGCACATATCACGTCATCGCGACCAGCATGGCCGATCCATCGAAGAGTGGAAGCGCAGCAGTGACGGTTAATGCTGTTACGCATAATCTCACAAACCTCTTCATTTTACACCTCTCCGTTGGCAACGGACTCATTGTTGATGGCGGTATGCGCAACGTTATTGCGGCATATAATACGGCCAACAGCACACAATTCGTGCTCTGGGACCACGGGTATAACGCGGATGGGCTGCGCGATCAACACGGTAATTTCACCGGTACAAATTATAGCATTCCCAGCGATGACACCACCCCCTGGGGATTATGTCTGATATGGACATCGCAAGATCCGGAATATGTCGCTACCCGCACCGCCATGATGTCTAATCACCAGGTAATCGCCTTTAAATCCTGCTTCCCGGCATCTGATATCGGGGATGCGAACACGCTGCAGCAGTATAAAACCTGGTACCTGGCGATGCGCGATTTCTTCGATGCCCATCCGGAGAAACTCTTCATCGTCATGACAACGCCGCCCCTTCATCGTCTCGCGACGAATCCGACTGCCGCAGCAAATGCGCGCGCATTCGCGAACTGGTTGAGCAGCAGCACATATCTGAGTGGCCATCCGAATGTGCGCTGTTTCAACCTGTTCGATTATCTGGCAAAAGCAGACGATGGTACTCCTACGGCAAACATGCTGCGCTTTGAATATGAACTCGATGACGGCAGCGATGATTCGCATCCTAATGCCCAGGCCAATGCCATTGTCGGGCCGATTTTAGCGCAGTTCCTATGCAACGCGGCCAGGGAGTATTGAGGGATCCATCCAGCCTGCCAGCAACTGCCAGGTGACCGAGTGCCCCCCCTGAACCGGACTGTGGCGTATCACCCCGCGAAAATGCATACCGTGGGGTGATACGCGTTTTGCCTTGCGGTTGGGAGTCGGATGATCTTCTCCTCTCATGGGTTACGTGGCAGTAACAATACTGTTGCGCAAACGTATATCGGCTGATGTGCAACGCCGCCCCGTATCACTCCTGCCCCCTCGCCCCAAAGAGGGAGCAGGCCTATGCCTGGCAGTATGGAACTGGTGAACAGACCAATACTGGTTCAATGGTCGAGGAGTCTTTTCGACAGGAAGCGCGACCGGCAGGAAGCAGGCAGCCGGCAGTGAATAACGTGATAACGACTGCCACGGTGAAAAGGAGCGCGGGATGAGACGAGAATATTCGCTGGCGCTGTGCTTTCTGCTTAGTATCATGGTTCCAGGTACGTCCGTCAAGGCGGCGGCGCCAAAGGATCCGCGGTTGGCGGCGCTCAGCGCGCGGCTCGATGCGGTTCTGCTGCGCGGCGACATGGCCGGCATCACGCTGACCCCCGAGCAGCAGGCGGCGCTGGCGCACCCGCGGTACGGCATCCGCGCGGATTACGCGGCGTGGATCGGGTACCTGCGCCAGTACCGGCGCGATCTGGAAGCGTTTCAGGCATATCGCGATCTGCCGGTGGTGGCGGAGATGTGCGACGATCCCATCACCGTGCCCTGGCGCTTTGACGGGTGGGCGGCGGCGCTCTGCGACGGCAAGCCGGGGGTGGGTACCGGCCTGCAGGAAGCCGCGCGCGCCTGGGCAGTCATCGCGGCGTCCAACGCCAGGCATATACCCCCGCGTTCCGCCGCGCGCGCCACGTTGGAAGGCATCGCTTCCTCTCTCACCGCCGCCGCGACGATGATAGACAGGGAGGCGCTGGGCGCCGTCGCGCCGGACGAACGCCGCCTGCTACAGTTCGTCATCCCGTGGATCTGCCGCGGCGGCGGCCGGTTCGTGAATAAGTCCAAGGGCGCGCCCTACTACGGCATGGAGATGATGTTCGTGCCGAACGACGAATTCAAAGCCGGCGATGCCGTCACCTCGCTCACAAAAACTTCCGTGCCCGCGGCGCTCCACAGCGTGACGGGATTGAACCGGTATCTCCATTCGCTGGCAAATCAGCCGGCGCCGGCGGAAATGCTCCTCCAGAAAGAAACCGGCGAACACCCCGCCTTCACCTGTCGCGTGGATGCGCGGGCGATGGGCCGGGCGCTGGCGCTGCTGCGCGGCACGCTGGACGCGCGCCAGCTTGACCGGCTGCGCGCCGACTTGCTCAATCAGGAACCGTTGAAAATACGCGTGCCGCAGCCGGTGGGCGTCACCGGCACTCTTGTTGCGGTCCATGACACCCCTTACGGGCAGATCATCATCGGGAGCACGGAGCCGAACAGTTATACCGACGTGGACGCGCTGGCCATCTTCGACCTGGGCGGCGATGACGACTACATCTACACAAAGCCGGAAGCGCGGATCGGCATTCGCGGACTGCAGGTGATCGTGGATTACGCCGGCGATGATCTCTACCAGACGCAGGGCGTCGGTGGCCCGGGGGCGGGATTGCTCGGTATCGGCGTGCTCATTGACCGCGCGGGGAACGACCGCTACTGCCAGGGATTGTCGCCGCTGCTGCAGCCGCGCGGACAGACGGGCGCCACGCTGGTGCAGCCCGACCCGGAGGGCGTGAAGACGAACCTGGTGCCTTACGCCACGCTTTTCGGTAATCCGCGGAAACCGGATGAAGCCGGCGTCAGTCTCGATGCCGGCTTCGCCTTCGGCGCGGGCTTCCTGGGCATCGGCGTGCTGGTAGATGAGGCGGGCAACGACCTCTACCTGGGACAGAAATACGCCTTCGGCTGCGGTTTCTGGCACGGCGCCGGCGTGCTGCACGACGCGGCGGGGCATGACGTCTACGCCGCCGGGCTGGCGGCCCTTGGCGCGGGCATCAACGGCGCCGTCGGCCTGCTTGACGACCGCGCGGGCGACGATCACTACCAGTGCCTGGGCACCTTCGAAAGCGCCTACAGTTCCGGACAGGAGTGGGACAACGGCTACATGGGCGCGGGCATCGGCTTCGGTTCCAGTTGGCGCGCCGAGAAGCGCGGAGACACGCCGAAGCAGGCGCCCACGCTGGGCGGCGGCGCGGGCATCGTGCGCGACGGCGGGGGCAACGACAGCTACATCGGCTCCTCCTTCGGGGTAGCGGCGG
>JAKIYB010000212.1:0-1664 GCA_022708765.1 Armatimonadota bacterium
CGCCAGCGGCTCCTCCCGCGTCAGCGACCACCGCAGCCCATCCGGCGACTGCAAGGCATAGAGTGAAGACGGCCAGGTATTCGAGGCGCCCACGGCTTTGTAGCGTGCCTCCGGCGCGCAGTCGGAATTGGTATCCTTGAACGGAGCAAAGCCATGCACGCCCTTTGCATCGTCGCCGATTCCCATGAAGGTGATGTTATTCGCCGTCGAGTCGTGGAACGCAATGAGGCCAAGGTTGGGCCGTACCCAGTGGATCCCATCAGTGCTTTCCAGATAGCCGATACGGATGGGCGCCTCGCGCAGGTACGCCTTCTCTTCCTCTTCAACGATGTCACTATGCCAGGCCTGGTAATACATGCGGAAGCGGTCGCTGTCGCGGAAGTAGGTTTTATAACCGCCGCACATGTTGCCTTCCCACGGTCGATCGAAGACCAGCGCCACCTCGCGCATCACCGGCTGATGCAGGCGCAGCGCGGCACGGCCTTCCAACCGCTCGATCAGTGTGTCATCCACCAGCAGTTCGCGCCGTGTCCCAATCTCAATCATCACTCACCTCCCGGCTTGCGCCATCTTTGCGACTCAGCCATCTTTTCCCCGGTGGGCAACAGGTTCCTTCCTGTGCTACAATCTCAATATAACCGGCGGATGAAATCGCTACCGGTTTTACGATCTCCTTCTTTGCTGAGAAGGAGAGGTCATGCCTGGAGGACGTGATGAAGATCGTCTGCTTTGGCGACAGTTTGACGGCGTGCGGCGGTGAGGGCGGTCGTTTCAGCGATATCCTCGCTGACCGCTTCCCCGGCCACGAATTCATCAATCGCGGCGTAGGCGGCGACACCTTCGTCGAGGGATTGGAACGCCTGAAAGCCGACGTGCTGGACGAGCATCCGGATATCGTCCTTGTGGAACTGGGCGCGAATGACTGGTGGCGCGACGAGCGCCCGTATCGCCTGTGGGCGAAGGACCTGGAAGAGTGCGTCGCCCGCATCAAGTGGGAGGGCGCGCAGCCCGTGGTGCTGGGCGTCTTCGGTGAGTACCGCGACATCACGGGCGCCTATAAACCCAAACGCTACGGCATTGACGAACGCGCCGTCGCCTTCAAGACGCTGGAGGAGCAGATTGCCCGCCGCCATGGCTGCCCGTACATCGCCAACATCCAGGAAGCGATCATTGATAACCGGCGCTGCTGGGCGGACAGCAACCATCCGAACGAATACGGCAACCGCTTCGTCGCCGACACCATCGAGCCCGTGTTGGAGGAGCTGCTCTACACCGACCCGCTGCCGGTGCGCAAACCGACGCTGGAAACCACCCGCGACTTCTGGCGCGAAGCCGTGGCGCTGGCGCCCGATCGGTTGGCGGTGGTGGATGGCGACCTTCGCCTGACCTACGCGGAAGCGGACGCGCGCGTGCGGCAGCTTGCCCGCGCGCTGCGCACGGCTACCGGCGTCGAGAGGCCTACCGTCGCCGTCTACATGCCCAACTGTCTGGAATATTACCTCATCTACTGGGCGGTGCAGGCGCTGGGCGGGGTCATCGTGCCGCTGAACACCTGGCTGAAGGGCGAGAGCCTGCTCGGTATCTTCGGCACGGTGCAGCCGGACGTGCTCTGCATCCGACCGGGCGCGCAGCCGCCGATTGTGCTGCAGGTGGCGAAGTCGCTC
>JAKIYB010000212.1:1740-7502 GCA_022708765.1 Armatimonadota bacterium
CCCGCCTCTCTCCGGTGACGACCTTTCAATCATCATGCACACCTCCGGCACCACCGCCACCCCCAAGGGGGCGATGATGCGCCATAGCGACCTGATGTTCAACGTCTGCGCCGCCATCAACGCCCACGCCTTCAGCCCGAACGACGTGCATCTGCTGGTGAACCCGATGTTCCACTGCACGGCGCTGTACAGTTCGCTGCCCACAGCCGCCTACCAGAAGACACCGGTTATCATCTCCGCCTCCAGCGAGCCGGAGGATCTGCTGCGACTGGTGCAGCGGGAGCGCGTTACCACTTTCCTCAGCGTGCCCTCCGTCTTCCAGCGCATCGTCAACCTGCCTACTCTCGACGAGTATGACTGGTCGTCGTTGCGGGTGATGGCTTACGCCGGTTCACCGATGCCGGTGCCGACCATTTTGAAGATGCGCGAGCGCTTCCCCGAGGTGGCGCTACACAACTTCTTCGGCCTTACCGAAACCATCAGCATGACCCACGTGCTGCGCAACGAGGATCTGGCCGCTCATCCTGATTCCATCGGCCGGCTGCTCCCCTACGTGGAAGCGATCATCGTGGACGCGGATGACAAGCCCGTGGAACCGGATACCGTCGGCGAATTGCTCTTCGCCCGTGAGGAGATCATTCCCGGTTACTACAAGCAACCGGAGCGCCTGCACGATGCACTCGTCGAGTTGGACGGCAAAGTCTGGTTCCGCACCGGCGACCTGGCCGCGGTGGATGAGGAGGGTTTCTTCTACATCCGCGGGCGCAAGAAGGACATGATCATCGTCGGCGGCGAGAACGTCTTCGCCGCCGAGGTGGAGGCCGTGCTGGCCGCCCACCCCATGGTGCGCGAGGCTGCCGTGAAAGGCGTGCCCGCCACCGGCATCCGCGCCCACCTGGGCGAACTGGTGAAAGCTTTCGTCGTCCCCGCCGACCCCGCCCTCACCGAGCGCGACATCCTGCAGCACTGCTACGCCAGCCTGCCGTCCTACAAAGTGCCCACCTACGTTTCCTTCCTCGACGCGCTGCCGCGCAATCCATCGGGAAAGGTGGTGAAGGAAGAACTGCCATAACGTGCAACACCTTTCCCGCCCGCGTTGCACGCAAGCAACCGCTTACGCTCTATAATGACAGCGTCCGTGTCAATGAATGCATCCTGCATCCTGCAACCTGGGGTTTGCCATGAATTCTCGCGAACGCGTGTTGCGCGCCATCACGTTTGACTCTCCCGACCGGGTGCCCATCGGCTACTTCATGAACTGGGCCTGCCGCATGAAATACGGGCAGGCGATCGTGGAGTTGTGCCGGGCGCACCCGAACGACTTTTACGACACCGCCGACACCCTCATCCCGGAACGGGATGACGCCAACTACCGGCCCGACGGCAGCTACTACAAGCGCGAAGTGGACGAGTGGGGCTGCGAGTGGGTGTATTACAAGCAGGGGATCATGGGCGAGGTGAAGCGCGCGCCGCTGCGCGACTGGGCCGGCCTGCGCGACTACCGCATCCCCGGACCACCACCGCGCACCTCGGACGAGCGCCGGACAGCCCACGAGGCGATGGCGCGCAATAAGGAGCGTTACATCGGCTGGGGCAGCGCCGGCAACCTCTTCGAGCGCATGCAGTGGGTGCGCGGCGTGGAAGACCTCTTCGCCGACATCGCCGAAGATTGCGAGGAAATTTACCTCCTCGCCGACCGTATCATCGAGGAGAACCTGATTCCCTATATCGAGCGCGCCCTCGAAGACGGCGCCGACGTGGTGGGCTTCACCGATGACTGGGGCACCCAGCAGCAGTTGCTCATCAACCCCTCCGCCTGGCGGCGCATTTTCAAGCCGCGGTATCAGCGGATGTTCGAACTGATACATCAGGGCGGCGCGCTGGCCTGGCTGCACAGCGACGGCATGATCCTGGAGATCGTGCCCGACCTTATCGAGATCGGCCTGGATGTCCTCAATCCCCAGTTGAGCTGCCACGATATGCCGGCGCTGGCGGATGCCACCCGCGGCAAGCTATGCCTCTACGGCACACTCGACTACCAATACGTCCTTCCCTTCGGCACCCCCGCCGACGTGGATGCCCACGTCCGTGAAGTCACCGAACTCTTCGCCCGTCCCGACGGCGGCTTCATCTACGGCGCCGGCGCCCAGGACGAAGATCCGTTGGAAAACATCGCGGCGGTGCTGGACGCGATGGAGCGGTACTGCGAGCTGCCGGCTGTGAGAACGATGAAATGAATATACAGGATGATAGGATAGTTAGGATAATTTCGACTCCGATCGAAGCCTTTTCCGAAGGAAAACATCCTGACCATCCTACCATCCTGTTAATTCATAACCCACACGGAAAGGATACGTGTTCATGGTCTTGCTGCATGAAGGCTTGACGAAGGAGATTATTGCCGCCTGCTTTCAGATTCACAACGAGTTGGGTACGGGCTACCTGGAGTCCGTCTATGAGAAAGCATTGCTCATCGCTTTGCAGGAACGTAGAATAGAGGCGCACGCGCAAGTGCCTATTGATGTCACCTTTCACGGTCAAGTCGTCGGACAGTTCTTCGCCGATATCCTTATCGAGGATTTAGTTATCATTGAACTGAAGACCGTCACGCACCTGCTCTCGGTTCATAAATCCCAATTGATCAACTACTTGAAAGCCACCGGCATAGACGTAGGCTTGCTGGTTAACTTTCACGGCACGAAAGTTGAGTATGCCCGGTGCTATAGGCCGAATAATTAAATACAGGATATCAGGATGGGCAGGATATATTGGCTATGATTAAGGGCTTTTTCCGAAGGAAAATATCCTGACCATCCTGACATCCTGTCAATTCATTCCCATATAAGGACTGCACGATGACCCCGCATGACCGCTTCCTGTCGCTGATGCGTTTCCAACCGGTGGATCGCCCCACCCTCTCCGAATGGGGGCCGTGGGAGACAACGCTCGAACTGTGGCAAGCGGAGACGGGATTACTCGTGGAAGAACTGCTCGCCTGGCAGCGCGAGTGCGACCTGGTAGCCGATCCGGCGGTAGATTTTTCCATGCGGCCGGCTTTTCCGGAGGAGACGATCAGCGAAGACGCGGACACCATCACCCGCCGCGACGGCATGGGACAGGTTTACCGCGTCTTCAAAGAGAATCCCGACACCTCCATGCCGGAGTTCATCGGCTTCCCGGTGCGCGGCTGGGAGGATTGGAAGCGCATCAAGCCGCTGTTTGACCCAACTGATCCCATGCGCTACCCCGTGGACTGGGAGGCGCGCCTCGCGCGCATGCGCGTCGAGCGGCCGATTACCAAACTCTACGGCTTCGTCGCCTCCTACTACGGCGGTCCCAGCCTTTTCGGCTTTGTGCGCATGCTGATGGGCCCGGAGGCGGCGCTCTACGCCTTCTATGACGAGCCCGAGTTGGTGCATGACATGATGGAGACGGCGGCGGAGTTTTCGCTGGCCGTTATGGACCGTGCCCTCCGCGAGGCGCCCATCACCTACGTGCAGTTCTGGGAAGATATGTGCTACCGCGGCGGCCCGCTCATCTCGCCGGCGCTGGCGCGGGAATTCATGGTGCCGCGTTATAAGCGCCTCACCGAACGCATCCGCGCCGCCGGGATAGACATCATCGTAGTGGACAGCGACGGCGACGTGCGCGAACTCATCCCCCTCTGGCTGGAGAGCGGCATCAACGGCATCATGCCTTTCGAGCAGGCAGCCGGCAACGACCTGTATGCCTATCGCAAGGAATACGGCCGCGACCTTCTCCTCTTCGGCGGCATTGACAAGCGAGAACTGGCAAAGGATCACGCCGCTATTGACACCGAACTCGCCCGCATCGCCCCGCTGGTGGGGATGGGCGGTTATCTCCCCACCCTTGACCACGCCATCCCGCCGGATGTCAGCTATAAAAATTTCTCCTATTACTGGCAGGCAAAAAAGCGCATGCTTGGAATATCATAGCGAGAGGTGATGTGCAATGTTCAACGGTCTCAATCTGAACCTGGGCAACCTGTCGCGCCTGTCAGCGGCGCAGACACGCTCCATCAGCGCGGAAAATCCCACGGGCGAAAAGGGCAAAGGCGGGATGGCGATCAACCCCGAACACGGGCCGTCGCGCGAGCTCGGACAGGGGTGGAAGGTTCGGCCGTGCATCGGCATCCAGCCGGGCGAGACGGTGGAGATCGCGAATATTGACGGCGCCGGCGCGATTCAACAGATATGGATGACTCCCACCGGCAACTACCGCTTCAGCATCCTGCGCATCTACTGGGACGACCAGGAACAGCCGTCGGTGGAGTGCCCACTCGGCGACTTCTTCGCCAGCGCCTACACCAGCTTTAACGTCTACGCGCCGCTCAACTCGCTTGCGGTATGCGTAAACCCAGGTAATGCGTTCAACTGCTACTGGGAGATGCCCTTCCGCAAGCGCTGCCGCGTCACCGTCGAGAATATCGGCCCGGAAGCGATGACCCTTTTCTACCAGATTAACTACACTCTCACCGACGTCCCGGAGGACTGCGCCTACTTCCACGCGCAGTTCCGCCGCGTCAATCCCCTCCCCTTCAAGGCCGTCTACACCATCCTCGATGGCGTGCGCGGTCAGGGGCACTATGTGGGCACCTATATGGCCTGGGGCGTGAACAACAATGGCTGGTGGGGCGAGGGGGAAATCAAGTTCTTCATGGACGGCGACGGCGAGTTCCCTACCATCTGTGGTACCGGCACGGAAGATTACTTCTGCGGTTCCTACAACTTCGAAAACAAAGCCACCCGCCAGTATCAGGAATTCACCACCGCCTACGCCGGCATGCCGCACGTCGTGCGCCCGGATGGCCTTTATACCTCCCAGCAGCGCTTCAGTCTCTATCGCTGGCATATCATGGACCCGGTGCGCTTCCAGTCCGACCTGCGCGTCACTATTCAGGCCCTTGGCTGGCGCAGCGGCGGCCGCTATCTGCCGCTGCAGGACGACATCGCCTCGGTGGCCTTCTGGTATCAGACGCTGCCGACGGCGACATTCCCGGCGCTTCCATGCCGTGATGAGCTCGAAATCATTTAATCCGCAGGGGATACGCCCGGCCTGAGCGGTGGTGGAGTCTGTAGTTTCGGCTCCTTGCGGAGCACAACCGCCAGTGGAAGCATGGCAGGGCCGTCATGCGTGACAGTGAGGGGGATAACGCGTGTGGCGCCGGCGGGCACGGGATACGTTGCGAGTGCTTTCGTGGTCCAGCGCCAGTCGCGGAAGGTGACGCGGTTCGTCGCGCGGTCGGTATACGTCCAGTTCGCAAGCTCTACGCCGCGCGCATCGTCCGGCATCCAGGCCTGCAGATGCTCATCGTAGACGGAGGTGGCGGCGGCGCCTACGTAGACGCCGGGGAGCGTTTTGTGCGGGTAGCGCAGGTAAATCCCTACGCGTTCATCGGTGTTGGCGCTGTTTGTCACCGTAATCCGCATCACCGTGCTGGCGCCGTAGCTGCCGTTATTTGTCTTCGCCTGCATCGGGTTAAAACTGCGCTCGGCGGTGAAGTAGACATCATCGCGGTATGTCTTGTTCCCCTTGTCGTCAATGATGGGCCGGCAGAGCCAGAGCCAGCGCACGGCATCGGTATGACGCTCATTGCGGCCTGTGTCGAAGGGATCGCCGGCATTGTCAAGGCGAATTTCCGCGACAGGCCAGGATCCGCGGACATGAGGGCCATTGGCGGGAATGAGCGGCAGGCTGGTGGTCAGTGTTTGCTGGCGCCAGGCCCAGACGGTAGAGACCCG
>JAKIYB010000213.1:0-268 GCA_022708765.1 Armatimonadota bacterium
GGAGGTTCCGCCATGCGGTTCGTTGCGTTGTTCTTCGGTCTGGTCCTCACGATGGGCGCGCTTTTCGCCCAGCCCGTTCCGCCTCCCATTGACGCCGACGTGACCCAGGGCGCACTGCGCGTGCGGAAGGCGGACGGCGACGTGGTTGAATGTCCGTTGAAGCATACGGCGGTGAAAGGTGACATTTCCGGCTTCATCGCGCGGGTGCAGGTGATGCAGACATTCGTCAACACCGCCAAGGATAAGATCGAAGCGGTCTACGTCTTTC
>JAKIYB010000213.1:278-4583 GCA_022708765.1 Armatimonadota bacterium
GACGATGGTGATCGGCGACCGCCGCATCGTGGGCGTCATCAAGAAACGCGCGGACGCCCGCCAGCTTTACGAGGAAGCACTCAGCCGGGGAGCTACCGCCAGCCTGCTGGAACAGGAACGGCCGAATATCTTCACGCAGTCCGTCGGCAATATCAAGCCGGGGCAGGAAGTGCGCATCGAAATCACCTACCTGGACGTGCTGCGCTACGACATGGGGTCGTACGAGTTCCACTTCCCTATGGTAGTCGGTCCGCGTTATATCCCCGGTGGCAACCGCGTGCCGGATGCCGCGCGTGTCACCCCCCCGGTAGTGAAACCCGGCCAGCGCAACGGCCAAGATATCAGCCTCTCACTCACGCTGGACGCCGGCGTGCCGATACACGCCATCCACACCTCCACCCACCGGTCGAACATCACCCCGGTGCGGAACAGCGGCTCGAAGGTGATGCTGCTGCCTGACGACGCCATCCCGAATAAGGACTTCATCCTGCGCTACAAGGTCGCCGGTGAGAAGCCGCAACTGGCCTTGCTCGCGCACAAGCCGGAAAGCGGCGATGGATACTTCATGCTGATGATGCAGCCATCGCTGGACGACGAACTGCTCAATGCCCCGCCACGCGAGATGGTCTTCCTGGTAGATGTCTCCGGTTCGATGAGCGGCGCCCCCACCGAGAAGGTGAAGCAGACGATGCGCGAGTTTTTCAAGCGCGCGCGTCCCGACGATACGATTCAGGTCATTATTTTCTTCAGCGACGCGCGCAAACTCTTCGAGAAGCCGGTGCCGGCGACCGAAGCAAATGTCGCACGCGCGCTGAATTTCACCGAGGGTCTTAGCGCAGGCGGCGGCACTGAAATGCTGAAAGGCGTGCAAATGACATTACGCGAGCCGGTAGACCCGAAACGCGTGCGCATCGTGGTGATGCTCACCGACGGCTACATCGGCAACGAGACGGAGATCATTGACCTCGTGGGTAAATACGCCGGCGATGATTTGCGTTTCTGGACGCTGGGCATCGGCTCCTCGCCGAACCGCTACCTTCTGGACGGCGTGGCCAAGCAAGGCGGCGGCAAGTCCGCCGTCATAGATTTAAATACGAACCCCGAGCAAATCGTCACCGACGCCGTAGAGCGCATGCACCGGGCGCAACTCGCGAAGATCAAGCTGGACTGGGGCGGGCTGGCGGTGCATGACGTGCTGCCGCGTAAAATTCCCGATCTGTGGGCGGGCGCGCCGGTGGTGCTCTTCGGCAAGTATGCCGAAGGCGGGACGGGAAAAGTCACCACGCGCGGCACCGCCGAGGGGAATCCGCTCTCCTTCAGCGTGGACGTCTCGCTCCCCCACAGCGAGTATGGCCAGCACGACGTGCTTCCGCAAATCTGGGCACGGCAGAAGATTGACGATCTCACCATGCAAATGGTAGACGCTGACGACATACCCATCATCGAAGAGATCACCCGGGTTGCCCTTGATTACCACCTGATGAGCCAATACACCAGCCTGGTGGCGATAGACGTAGCGGACCTGGGCGCGCAAAGCGACTTCCCCACCCCGCCGCGCCGAGTAGCGGTGCCGGTTCCCATGCCGGAAGGTGTAAGCTACGAAGGCGTTTTCGGCGTTGACGCGGTGACGCTGACGGATGCGACAGCGGTGATGGTAAAAGATGACGCAGATGCCCCCATGCCGGTTGCAACGACCGGACTTGCCAGCGGCGCCGTGCATGCCCGCCTGCGCGGACCGGCGAGAGCAGCGATGTCACCGGCACCCATGCCGAATTTCTCGGCCGCGCCGAAACCCCCACCGCCGGCTCCGCGAATCGCGAGTCTCTCATCCGTCAACATGATGGGTGCATTGCGCGGCAGTAGTGGTGGCGTCAGCAACACGCCCATACCAACGACGGCATACCGGATGGCCGCTGTCGAGAGTTCAGTATTGAAAATCCCACCGCTTCGCGCGCAGATCCATGACGTCGGGAGAATCGGCGTCAATCATCTGGATACGTCCGCGCTTGTGGGAAAAAGCAACCCGGCATATGCAACCCGCGCGAATGAGCACCTGCGCGCAACGATCATCCCGGAAAGGGTGTATCACGCCGCGAACGAAGCGATGGAAATCGCGGAAGGGTTGCTGAAGGACGGCAAGCCGGAAATGGCGCTGTTAAAAGCCCAGCACTCACTCTTCCTTACCCGCATCGTCGGCAGTGACCATTACCCGGCAGCGGTGGAGTTGGTCAACCGCATGCGGCAGGCCTGCCTGAAGGTATACGCGAAAGCGCTGCCCGATCTTGATAAACGGTTGAACCTGGTCATTCGCAACAAATCGCTGGAGGAAGCGCTGGGGATGATCGCCGGGGAAAGCGGACTCATGCTCAAAGTCGGTTATGGCACTGCTGACGCGAAGGCGCTACTGGATACGCCTGAACTGCGCGTCACCTACCTTGACCTGCGACATGCGACAGTCGCGCAGGCGCTGGAATGGACGCTGACGCCGCTGATGCTGAGCTGGCAGGTGGCCGACGGGAATGTTGTGATTGACTCGACGCCGAGGATGGGGGGCGCAAGCGCATGGGTGTATAACGTGAGTCCACTTGTGACCCCGGCGGCGGAAGAGCTTGCCGATGCCGCGAAAGCGAAGGCGGCGGCGGACCTGCTGCCGCAATTGCTCCAGGCCGTGCGCGCGGAGATCGGCCATCAAGGCGATGACCCGCAAAAGGTCTACACGGCATATTACCTGGATGCCAACTACATCATGGTCTACGGCGATCAGGTTTCGCATGAACACACCGCAGAGCTGCTGCAAGCTTTGAGCCGGCGGATGCCCCCGTTGAAGGGCTACGAAGGCTTGCAGTTAGCCACCGCCACGCATGCGGCTGCCTGGGAAAAGGGCACGGTGGAACGCCGTGGGCACGAGGCGCGGCTGGCGATGATCCAGGCGATGCACGACTGGTCGTGGGCGCTGATGGCGGACGCCTATCGGAACACGCTGAACCTGGAGGCGCTGACCTACCTGCAGGCGGCGTGGATTTCGCCAGAGATGGAGACGGTGTTGACCGGGCCATATCGCCTCGTCGCGCTGCGCTCGGCGTGGGCCATCAGCCGGGCAGCGCGACGGCTGCCGAACGAGGCAGAGTTAAACATCCTCGCGCGACAGGCATACAGCAAAGCGGGCGGGCAACTGGCGACGCTCATCGCCGCGCTGGGCGAGAAACCGGACGATGCCACCCGCTACCTATGCCTGCTGTATGCCACCCTCGCCGCGAAGACGGCGCTGCCCGGCGCAGGTGATCCCGCCGGTCCGGTGGCGCAGGCGACGGCATTATTGACGGCGATGAAGGATCGGGACGTGTATCGGGTCATCACGCGGTCGCTGTTCACTCCTACAGCGGCGGATACGAACGCCCTCACCCGCTACTTCGCCAAAGGAAAATTGCACGGCGCCGACCTGATCATCCTCGGATTACAGGCCGCAGCGCAGACGCGCGGGGGAGCCTGGGCAGCCGCGCGCCGCACCTTGCCGGAACTCCTCGGCAGCCAGCGGCTGGACGGCAATATTGTTCTCCTCGCTAACCGCATGGCCGACGCGTATGAGCGAGAGTGGGCCAAGCAACGCTGAAATCGTCACCGAATGCCTCCCCCTTTCCTCATCCGAGCGGGGGAGGCATTTTCGCATCCGTATGCCAGCTCAACATGACGCACCCCCGCTTCCGTGCCGGCGCAAGGTCTGCCGGGCATCATCACTTGCACTTCAGTCGTTTAACCGTTATCATGGCACCAATGCGTCCCGTGCATTCCGCACGGCTCCATTGTCACGAAAGGTGCCGTTATGCGCAACTCCACGTCGTGCTCAATCCAGCCTCTCGCATTTCTCCTCCTCTTTGCGTGCTTGGGCCTGCCATTGGCCGCACAAGATGCGCCGATACAGACTTTCGTGTTGAAAGATGATCTCGGTCAGCGCTGGAGCCATGACCTGGTCTTCTTCCCACTCGCGCAGCCGCTTTCCGCGCAGGAGCAGGCGGCGGTCACCCTGCTGGGACCAGATGATATGCCGGTGCCCTGCCAATTCAGCCGGGACGGCGAGCAGATGCGCATCGCTTTCCTCGCCGACCTGCCGGCGTATGGCGAGAGCCGTTATCGTCTGGTACGGCAAGCATCGCAGAACGCGCCAGCGGCACTGCGCATCGAGCGCACCGCGGAAACGCTGCGCGTGAGCAACGGCATCACCGGCGTGGAAGTACCGACGGAGAAAGGCCGCTACCAGGAAGGGCCGCTTCGCCGCATCCGCCTGCAATCCGGCGCGTGGATCGGCGG
>JAKIYB010000213.1:4629-7463 GCA_022708765.1 Armatimonadota bacterium
CCGCCGAGGGACCGGTTTATGTGGATCTCGAGTGCCGGTATCGCTTCGCTGAAGAGAAAAGCTGGCTGCTGAAGCTGCGCGTGATCGCCGGGGAGCCGGTGGTGCTCATTCACGAGACCTTCAATCTCGACGATGTTTCCCGCTGGGATTTCATCGTCAGCGACGGCTTTGCCCCCACGCACGTCTTCGCGCGCCCGGCGGAAGACACCCGGTATTCAATCGCTCCCCTCACATATCAGGACAACGCCACCCTGGTACGCCTGTGCCCGTGGGTCGCGTGGTGGGATCGCCGCAACAATACCTTCTTCGGCCTGCTGCAGGCCAAAGACACCACCTTTGGCTATGATAATCAGCAGCAGCGTTTGACGATGCAGCCGCTACCGCAAGGGGCTGCACGGGACGATATGCTTATCGCCGCCGCCGGCGACGTGGCTGCCTGGGCGCGCGGCGGCCCGGAGGTGTATGACGCCGGATGGAGCAAGTTCGTGCCGGTGGTGTCATCGAAAGACGGCCTGCTGGCCTTCCACCTGCAGCTTGCCGCCCCCGGCCGCCGCTGGCTGCTTGGCACGGGCTCCATCAAGGAACACCTGGTTGCTGACACGGAAGTAGCCCCCGCGCAGCGCTTGATGAACCGCTACTGCGAAACACCGCTGAATACAGTGAAGGACATGCCGCTGCGCTGGGCGCGTACGAAGACGCACCCGCACCTCGGCATCACCGCGGATGACGCCAGGCGACTGGTCGCCTCGGTAAAATACGAGGAAATCCTGTCAAAAAACCCGCAGTCGCGGGAGTTGAAGCGCGTCTGCCTGCCCGCCATCGCCGGGCAGCCGCTCACGCAGGAGAACGCGCGCATTACCGCTATTAAAGCCGATATCCAACAGAAGCTTGATGCCATGGTCGGCTACTTCCGGTATGGGAATAACCGCCGCGGCTCCGCCATGTTCGGCACGATGATTCCGCGTGTTGACGTCGGTTACGTGCTGCCGCCGCTGGACCTGGCGCTGGGCGCCGGCCTGTATACGCCGGAGGAGCAGGAGCGCATCTTCGCGCAGTTGGCGTTCGTGGCGGATAAGCTCCGCAGCCCGGATTACGTCTCGCCGGGACGCTCGCTGACCGGCAATCCGAACATGGTCACCGCCTGGTGCGGCGCGCTGGTGCTGATGGCGTGCATGATGCCGGAGCATCCGCACGCGAAGTCCTGGTACACCGAAGGCATGGGTCGCCTGGACTACATGTTGGAGAAATGGCAGGGGCCCAACGGCGCGTGGATCGAAGCGCCGCACTACATGATGGCGGCGATTGACCCGATCTTTCTGGCCAAGGTCGCCGCGGTCAACGCCGGGTTTATGGAAGGCAAACTCGATGAACGCCTCATCCGCACGGTGATGTTCCTGGCAAAGATCAGCACGCCTCCCGATCCGAATTTCGTCAACCGGCGTCATTATCCGCCGATTGGCAATACCTACCTGAACGAGACGACCATGATGTTCGGCGCGGTGGCGAAGATGTATCGCCAGGCGGAGCCGGAGCAGGCGGCGGCGCTGCAGTGGATGTGGCAGCAGCAGGGGAAACCGTACTGGGCGGGGCTTGGCGGCGCGTTCTCGCTGGACTTCTATAAAGAACTGCTCATGGATGAGTCCTGGAACCCGCCTGCGCCAAAGTGGACCAGCGAAGCGTTTCCCGGCTTTGGCGCCATGCTGCGCAGCGGCTTCCCCGGTGATCGCGAAACAAGCATGATCTATCACCAGGGGGAGATCGCCACCCAGCACTACGATTACGACCAGGGCGCCTTCGAATTATGGGCGAAAGGCCGCCCCATTTCGCTGGATTGGGGGTATCACGGCCGCGCGCCGGCCTGGCACCACAACTGCATGGATATCGGCAACGCGCAGGGGAAAGTGCTCACATTCGCCACCGCGCCGACCGTGGATTACCTGCATGGGCATCAGAGCGGATGGGACCGGCAGGTGCTCTTCCTCAAAGATGCTAACCCACTGGGGCCAAATTATTTCATGCTGCGCGATTCCACCGATGGCACCGGCACCGCGAACTGGTGGCTGTGGGTGAACACCCGCAAAGAGAATCCCATGATGGCCGTCCAGAAAGCCGGCGAGATAGTCAAGGTCATTGGCGAGCACGATGTGGATATTGACATCTGGTTCTCGCCGCCAAACGCGGAGCGCATCCCGAATATGGAAGTGAAGGAGCTGACCGTCGCCACGGTAAAAGGTACTCCCGATGGCAGTTGGACCAGTTGGACTGACGGTAAAACCACCCAGCAGGGCCTGCACTTGGTGCAGCCGCGCGGCGTGCCGCTGGTGTCACTGCTCTACCCGCGCCTGCGCGACGAGCCGACCGCAAAGATGCTAGCGCTGGCGGACGGCAAGGTGACGAAAATCATCACGCCGGCCGGAAACGACTATGCCATGCTTGCGCTGGAGCCATTCACCTATGCCGACGGCCCCCTCGCCTTCTCCGGCACCGCCGGGGTGGTTCAGGTGCGTGGGAAACAGGTGACGCTGACGCTCTGCGCCGCGGGTTCGATCAGCTTCGGCAAAGCGAAACTCACCTCGCAAACGCCGATGTCAAAGACATTTACAAAATATTGATGCTGAAATGTGACAGGCCGGCGCCAGACAAAGTTGGCGCCGGCTTCTTTACGCCGCGAGACCTTTTCGTCTAAAATGGCCGGACAGGAGGACGCTCGCGCATGATTCGCGCCGCATTGCGTCGGTGGCATCGCACGCTCACCGGCTTTCCCGGACTTGGCGGCATCGGCTGGCTGTCGTCGGTGATGCTCCGCCGCGTTCCGGAGACGTTTGAAGACCTGG
>JAKIYB010000214.1 GCA_022708765.1 Armatimonadota bacterium
CATGATGATGCCGAAGCTGACATCATCCGTCCGCAGGTATTTGGTGAGGAACGAGGTAAGCGTGGCGCCGTTGCTGAGCGCGAAAAAGCCCGCCCCGAAGAACCAGGCGACGATGATGTACCACAGCGATGCGCGCACCTGCGCCGGGGTATACCCCCGTCCCAGCAGGCGGCGCGGCTTCGACGCGGACTCGTGTGACGACGTTTCAGTCATATGCCCCGCATGTTTTCAACGGGGGAAGGCGTTTCCCTGCCGAACCAGGCGAAAGATTCACGAAAGGAATTTGGACGACTCCCGGTGAAGAGATAAGGCATCCCCGTGATGCGAAGGAGTGCGCATGCTGGTTATCAGTGGTATCTACCATTTTAAGCTCACAAAGATCGGCGTGCGCCGGGATGTCTGTTACAACTGCAAGAAACAATGCATCGCTGAGCTGTGGCAATCATTTCAATGTTATCACCTGTATTGGATTCCCCTTATCCCACTTGGTACGCAGCGTGAGTGGAAATGCACGCTCTGCGGGGCTGACCCCCGCCGCAAGCCGGCCATCGGCGGGCTGCTGAAAGTGCTCAGCGTGCTCCTCATGCTGATCTTCACGGCGGTGACGCTCGCTGTCTGGGGCGCCTCGCCGGCGGAGAGTGGAAACGCCGGCGTGATCTGGGGCTTGCGGCTGGGCTTCCCCGCTATCGTCGCTCTGCTCTTCTGGGCGACATTCCTGCGCAAGCCGAAGCCGGAGCCGACCGTCGAAGAGCGCCGGGCGCTGGTCGAGCCACTCGGTGACACGGAGTGTTTCTACTGCCGCGGCCCGTTGGAATCGGCGCCCAACCCGCACTGCCCCACCTGCAAGGTGACGATCTACCGGGATTGACGCACCGACCGGCAAAGGGATTCTTCCACCTCCGGGCATGGTATAATGCGGGGGAGGATGAGCGTGCTGGATATCATCCAGCATTCAACATTCTCAATTCTCCATTCTGCATTGCGATGAAAGGCCATTATGTCCATCGCCCGTCTGTGTCTGCTGTTCGCCACCTTCCTGTTGCCGTTGCTGGGCGGCCGGTCCGGAGTGCTCCCGCTGGCGGTCCTCGCCGTGCTGGCGGCGGGCGGGTGGCTGGCATGGGCGGCCGGGAAACCGCGGGCGGGGTGGCGCGCAGCGCCGCTGGGATGGCCGCTCCTCGCGCTGCTCGCGGTGACGGTGCTGGCAACCCTTACCTCCGTATATCGTCCCGCCAGCGTGTTGGGCGTCTGGCAAGTGACGGTGACCGCCGCGCTGGCGCTGCTGGCGCTGCAGGTGGACGTGACGCGGGCACAGCTCTGGGTCGGGGCTCGCGTCTTCGCCGCCGGGATGCTGGCCAGCCTGCTGTATGGTTTCTGGGGCTCGTTCACCTGGGTAGAACCGCTGGCGTGGCGCGTGCAGAGCACCTGGGAAAACGCGAATTTCTACGCCGCCTTCCTGCTGCTTACTTTGCCGCTGCTGGCGGTATTCGCGCGCGTCGCTCCCCGGCGTGATGAGCGCGCCGGCTATCTGCTTGTCATGTTTCTCGGGCTTGTCGCGCTGGTACTCACCCAGTCGCGCGGCGGGCTGCTCGCTTTTCTGCTGGGGCTGCTCGCCTTTGCCCCCGCCTGGCTGTGGGCCGAGGGTAAACTCTCCAGCAAGGCCATAGGTCTGCTGGCGGCGGGGTTCGTACTCTTTGTCGGGATTGTGCTGCTCTCGCCTCTCGGCAAGCGCGTCCTGGACCCAGAAGTGCGCGCCCGGCAGTTACACTCGCAAATGTTTCGCGTCTATACCTGGCAAAGCGACCTGCGCATGATACAGGACCGCCCGCTGCTCGGCTTCGGTCCCGGCACCTTCGCCTCCGTCTTCGGCCGCTATCAAATCGCCGGCTACACGCGCCACGGCCATCACATCTACCTGCAGGCGGCGGTGGAAACCGGCCTGCTTGGTCTCGCCGCGCTGCTGTGGCTCTTCGCCGCGGTTGCGGCGGTGGGGGTGAGGGCATCGGCGGTTCCCTCACCCCGATCCCCTGGTTCACCTATCCCCCCGGCCCCCTTCCCTGCGCGGGAAGGGGGTGGACGGTTGCTTGGTATCGGCCTGCTGGGTGGGCTGCTGGCGCTGGCGCTGCATGGGCTGGTAGATTCGGACTGGCTGTATAGCGGCATCCAACTTACGCTGCTGTTCGCCGCGGTGATGGCCTGGCGAATGACGGCAGAGTCACCGGCGACAAGGTCGGCGCCGGCATGGGCGCGAGCAGGGATACCGGTCGCGCTGCTCGTGATCAGCTTTGCGCTGGTCATGGGCGCGCGCGCCGAGCAGTCCATGGCGGAGGGTGAAGCGCTGCTGGGACTGGTGATGACCGAACCGGACGAGCAGCAGCGGGCGCGGCTGTACGCCGACGCCATAGACAGCTTCCGTGGCGCGCTCAACCTGGCGCCCATGAACGCGCGCTACCTGCGTCAGGCGTCCATCTACCTGCCGCGCGATGAAGCCCGCGCCCTGCTGGAGCGCGCGCGGGCCCTGGAACCGACGAACAGCGCCAACTGGCTCTTCCTCGGCAATTACTACTTGCAGGGCGACGAATACGCGCGCGCGCGGGAAGCGTATGTCCGCGCCCTCCACGAGCAGCCAAACCTGCTGCCCGCGCTGTTTGGCGTGGCGAAAACCGCCTGGCGAATGAATGACGCCGACGCCGTGCTGCGCGCGGTAGAGGATATCCTCGCCACGCGCGGCACCCCGCTGGACGAGTTCCACCCCATCGAGGTACCGGAACCGTGGTATACGCAGGCCGCTTACGCCGCCGGGGTGCTCTATTATCGCGCGGGTAAGTTCACTGAGGCGCATAAGGCCTTCGCCATGACGATATCCGAAGCGAACGCCTATGAAGACGGCTTCACGAAAGAAGCCGAAGCCTGGGCGATGGCTTCGCGCAATGCCGGCGAACGAGAGAAGATGAAAACCCTCGCCGCCACCGCGCGGCAGTTCCTGTTTGACTTGCAGGTCTATTCCGACCCACTGAGTGAGGAAGAGCGAAAGCTGCTGCTGCCGGAAAAAGAGCGGGTGAACCCGTTCCCGTAAACGGGATGCGCTACTCTCGCAGCAGTTCCCACGCTTCACGGTACCGCGCCAACCGCTGCCGGTCCTTCTCCGTCACGTGCGGCAGGCGGGTCAGGTTCATGTTGTCTTCCAGATCAGCCAGCTTCACCGGGCGGGCGATGGGGTGGGCCGCGGCGCGACGGACGAAGTCGAAGTAATCCTCATCCGGGCGGCGGCTGAGCGCGAGTACCGCCTGTATCACGTCCTCCGGGCAGCCCAGCGCGCGCAGGTCGTCCGCGGTGTAGGCGGTATCTTCAATGACGTCGTGCAGGACGGCGGCAAGACGCGTTTCGCGTGTGGTCATGCGCAGCATCACGCGCAGCGGGTGCAGGATATACGGCTCCCCGGCTTTGTCCGTCTGCCCGGCGTGGGCGCGGGCGGTGAAGGCGATGACGTCTTCGAGCTTGCATAGGTCGTAGTTCATCGAACTGCCTCCGCGCACCGCTCCAGCAAATACGCCGCGCCGCTCAAGTAGAGCGGCTCATACGGAAAGCTGCCGGTGTGAGTGACGCCGGAGAAGACGCGCAGCACCGGACGCACCTCGCGGGCGGCGGCGAGCAGCTTACCATAGAAGGCGAAGCAGGCGTCGGCGGAGACCCGGTCGTCGCGCTCGCCCGTGGCGAGGAAGACATGGCGGTTCGCCAGCGCGGGGATGAGCGCCGTAGCGCTGTCGCGCGCGATGACGGCGGCGGCGAGTGCCTGCGTCTCGGTGAGCGCGGCCAGATCCGTCACCGGAACCAGCGCGGCGGCGGCATGGACCCGAGTGTCGGCAGCCATCACGTGCAGCGCCGAAAAGCCGCCGCGCGAAGTGCCGGCAATGACGATGCGCCCAGCGTCCGCCAGGCCCTGCGCCAGCGCCGCGTCAATGAGCGCCCGGCCCACCGCGCGCACCTCCGCCAGCGGATCCTCCCCCGCCGCCATCGCCGCCGCGATGCCCCGCAGTTCCTTCCGTTCGTCGGTGGCTAACTCGCCATGATACGGGAGGTCAAAACTCGCCACCGGATGCCCAGCCGCCGTGAAAATCGCGGGGATGAGGGCGTACGGCATCTCATGCATCGCCCACTGCCGGCTGCCGGCAAGGTTGATGAGCAGGCAGGGCCGCGCCGCCATGCGCTCCGGCATGCGGAGCAGTACGTGCCGCGTCCCGAACGGCAGCTCGAGGGTCAGTTCACTGTCGGTATACGCAAGGGATGTCATACCGGTACAATTCGGTAGAATAGGCGATGAAACCTGCTGCCCGGTAGTGCTCGGGTGCGCGCAAAGGTGTTGACCGTCATAGCTCACTGTTCTAGCAACTCCTCCTCCCCTCTATGGAAGGAGGGGATCACTGGGACAGCGGAGTTGCACTCCGCACGAGAGCCGATATCGTCTATCCACCCCGCCGCTCCCTCCTTCCCTGGAGGGGAGGAGGGCTGGGGAGGAGAGGTCACGCGCCAGGCGTCGTAGATGATAGCCTTGCCGCATAGCTTTTTATGCGCACCTGTATGTCCGCCCGCATTTCCCTCCGAAGTCACCCCTGTTACGGCAGGATTCCTCGTTAAACCAGGCGAAGAAACCTGCCGCCGAGAACGCTTGATACGCTGTGAAAATTGTACACCCCTTTCTCCATCCACATTTTACCTACCGAACCCGTCGCGTCCCTGAAGAGGGATGCCTGGCCGCATGGCCTCGCAGGGGGGTATTTCAATGCCCGCGTCCCCTGAGCAGCGGCCCGCATCCTCTACCGGAGCCAGCCCCATGTCGGCAGGATTCCCAATGCTATTAAAATACGATTGCTCAGTGTGGTGGACCAGCCTCTCCATGCCGTCATATTTCCTCATCAATCTCCTTCTCCCGGGATTGGGCCTGCCCCGATGAAATCGTGGGAGAGGGAGCGGGATGAGGGCGCACGTGCCGTGCGAGAGAGCGTATTTTAATGGCATTGGGCAGGATTCCCCCCGCTGTCCGCGAAATAGATGGAAACGACTCTGCATTACCGACGGAGGTTTCCCCATGCCGTACCTGCTTGGCATAGATATCGGCACCAGCGGCACGAAGACGCTGCTGGTGGACGTGGAGGGGCGCAAAATCGCCAGCGCCACAGTGGAATACCCGCTGCACACGCCGCATCCGATGTGGGCGGAGCAGGATCCCGGCGACTGGTGGCAGGCGGTGGTGATGGGCGTGCGCCACGTGCTGGCGGAGGCGAAGATTGACGCCGGGCAGATCGCCGGCATCGGGCTTTCCGGGCAAATGCACGGCTCCGTCTTCCTCGACGCGGAAAACCAGGTCATCCGCCCGGCCATCCTCTGGTGCGACCAGCGCACCGCTGAGCAGTGTGAGTGGATCACCCGCCGCGCCACCGAAAAAGTGGTGCATGAAGAAACGCTGAATCCCGTCCTCACCGGCTTCACCGCGCCGAAAATCGTCTGGTTGCAGCAGAAGGAGCCGGCGGCGTGGGCCAAGGTGAAGAAGATTCTCCTCCCGAAGGATTACATCCGCTTCATGCTCACCGGTGAGTTCGCCACCGAGGTGAGCGACGCCAGCGGCACCTCCCTTCTCAACGTGCGGAAGCGCCAGTGGTCGGAGCCGATGATGCAGGCATGCAGCGTCACCGCCGATATGCTGCCGAAGGTCTACGAATCGCCGGAGATCAGCGGCAAGATCAGCACGGGGGCGGCGTCGCTGACCGGGCTGAAGGAAGGCACACCCGTGGTGGGCGGCGGCGGCGACCAGGCAGCGGGCGCGGTGGGTAACGGCATCGTGGAGGAAGGCATCGCCTCCTGCTCGGTAGGCACCTCCGGCGTGCTCTTCGCCCACATGAAGAAGCCGAACACCGACACGCTGCTGCGCACGCATACCTTCTGCGCGGCGGTGCCGGGCGAGTGGCACGTGATGGGCGTGCAGTTGTCCTCCGGCGGCTCGCTGCGCTGGTATCGCGACGCCATCGGCGACACCGAAAAAGCCGTCGCGAAGCAGATGCACGTGGACCCGTATCAACTGCTCACCCATGAGGCGACGGCGGCTCCCGCCGGCTGCGAGGGGCTGATCTTCCTGCCCTACCTCACCGGCGAGCGCTGCCCGCATCCCGACCCCTACGCGCGCGGCGTCTTCTTTGGCCTCACCCTGCGCCACGACAAGGCGCACCTGGTGCGTGCCGTGCTGGAAGGGGTTGCCTACGGCCTGCGCGACTCGCTGGAAATCTTCAGCGAGATGGGCGTCACGCCCACGCAGATTCGCCTCTCCGGCGGCGGCGCGCGCAGCAGCGTCTGGCGGCAGATTCAGGCGGACATCTTCAACCGCGAATGCGTCACCATCAACATTGACGAAGGCCCGGCCTTTGGCGTGGCGTTGCTCGCCGGCGTCGGCGCCGGCCTCTACCCCAGCGTCCCCGCCGCCTGCGCGCAGACGATCCAGGTGGTGGACCGCACCGCCCCCGACGCCGCCCACGCCGCCGTTTACGCCCGCTACTACCCCATTTTCCGCAAACTCTACGACGACCTGAAAGACGACTTCAAAGCCGTCGCGAAAGCGTATGAGGCGACGATGGCGTAAGCTTTCGTGCAATAGTGCCTCCGAGATGGGGACTGCAACTAATTTCCCGCCGAACCACCCGTTGCCGGCGAATCAGCCCAACAGGAAATTCGTTGCTGTCCCCATTTCGCGAAGTGATCCTTGCGCCCATACAAGGAATCTCCCCCCTCTCCGCTGAATCCTTACCCTGATACCATGCCCAGAGGAGGCTTGCCATGTCATCTCGCCAGCGATTGCTCAATGCGTTGAATCATGTGGATGGACCGGTGCCGGTGGATTTCGGCGCCACGGCGGTGACGGGCATGCACGTCTCCTGCGTAGCGGCGTTGCGCGACTTCTACGGGCTGGAACAGCGTCCGGTGAAGGTGCATGAGCCGTACCAGATGCTCGGGTTCATCGAGGACGATCTGCTCGACGCCATCGGCACCGATGTGGTGGGGCTGTATGGTCCGAAAAACCTTTTCGGCTTCGCCAACGAAGGCTGGCGGGAATACCAACTCCCCTGGGGACAGGTGGCGCTGGTGCCGGCGGGTTTTCAAACGTTGCCGGACGGCAAAGGCGGCCTCTTCATCTACCCCGAAGGCGACCGCGCCGCCGCGCCCAGCGGGCACATGCCGGCCGGAGGCTTCTTCTTCGACTCCATCGTGCGCCAGCCGCCCATTGACGAGGACAACCTGAATCCCGAAGACAACCTGGAGGAGTTCGGTCCCATCTCCGACGCCGACCTCGCGCATTTCGCGGCACGGGCGGAGGCGCTGGTCGCCACCGGTCGCGGCGTCATCGCCTCCTTCGGCGGCACCGGGCTGGGGGATATCGCCATGGTGCCCGCGCCGTTTCTCAAGGCGCCGAAGGGC
>JAKIYB010000215.1 GCA_022708765.1 Armatimonadota bacterium
TGGGGCAGGATCTGCTGGGGACCGTGCGCGGTGAGATTGAAGCGCGTCCGGATATCTTCGGCATGTGGCAGGGAGGGCAATTCGGCGCGTATTCCCAGCGCATGGTGCGCGACCGGCAGTGGAAATACGTGTGGAACTGCACCGCGGAAGACGAGCTCTACGACCTGCGAGCCGATCCAGGTGAACTGCGGAACCACGCGCGCGATCCCCACTGCCGCGAGGAGTTGCACCGCCTGCGCGCGCGGATGGTGATGTGGATGGATTCCATCGGCGACCCGCTGTGCAACCAGTGGACGCGCCCGCAACTGCTGGAGGGGTTGACGTATTGAGCGTGGGTTATGCCGCTCTCCGCCCCTCCTCCTCGCTGATATCGGTAATGAGGGCGAGGGCAAAATCCCGCAGCGCGGTCAGGCTGTCACGCTGGCGGCCAAGGTTCTCGTCGAGCAAACGGGCGACATCGCCTTCGCCGATGGCATGCGCCAGCTCGATGGCGCCCTCATACGAGCCAATAGCGAGGTGTGTGGCTTTCATCAAATCGAGGGTGGCGGCGATATCCTGATGGTCGGGAGTGGGATTGGCGCGCGCGCGAAACCGCGCCATTGCCTCGTGCAGCGCCGGTGCCATGGTGCTGTGCTCCATGGTGAAGCGCGCGCCAAGCAGATTGAGCGCCTGTTCCAGCGTGTCCAGTTCGCCGCGCCCTGCCTCGCGCTGGCGTTGCAGCAGCACGCGCAGATGCTCATTGACCGCGCGCTGGTGCATCGCGTCAACCTGCGGCAGCATATCACGCAGGAAGGCATACAGCTCCTGCAGCCGATATACAAGTAACGTGCGCGTTTGCATGCGTCATCCCTCCGGCAGTGCGCTTACCTCTGCGCTGTTCTGCCAGTGTTGCCGGGTGCGGGTTACACCCGGCAACGCTGGTGTTCGTCGCCAATACTATGCCGCCGGCAGCGGGCCGCCAAAGAGCACCGCGATGGCGGTCAGGGCGTTGCGCTGACCCTGCAGCCCCGCCAGGTGCAGCGGGCTGGTGCTGGGGAAGCCGGCGACGTGCGTGGCGTAGGTGTTTGCCATCTGCACGTCCATCGCGCGCATATGCGACAGAATCGCCTCGCGCGTGGGCAGCACCGCGATGGTGGATGTCCCCACCGAGGCCGGGTTCCCGCCCATCTGTGTGATAAGGCTTTCCAACTGTCGGGCCTGCTGCTGGTGCGCCGGGATCAGACTCACCAGCCGGTCCGCCGTCTGTGGGTCATTCAGCCGCCGCAGATACGCGGCCTGTGCCTGAATATCCGTAATGGCGGTGCGTTCGAGTTGCAGCGCGTAGCGCAGGCTGTTCAGCACCGCCGGGGGGCTGCCGTCACGCGCGCCCAGTGCCACCTGCAGCGAGGCGAAATGCCGCTCCGCCCCGCTCAGACCGGTCTGCGCCAGGTACCGGGAATCCGCCGTACCCACGCCTGTTAACCGGCGATACTGATCGGCGACCCATGCGTGCTGCTGGCTGTCATATGCCAGGATCTCCATGCTGGACCCCAGGAATGGATCGGGCACGTTCGCCTGCACCGCGTCGGGATTGCCGCCACGGTTGCGGATTTCCTGCGCCAACAGCGACGCCTGCATCTGGTGATCGGGAATGTAACTGCCCACCAGCAGCGCGCCGACGGTATCGCCGCGTTGCAGCAGATAGTTCTGCTGCGCGGTCAGCAGGGCAATCTCATCGCGCTCCGCCTGCAGGTACGGCACCAGGTTGCTGCCGCGCACCGAGGGCGCAAAGGGATTGATATCCGCCCGTGACGCGGTCGCCGCGCCGCCATATTGTGCCAGTGCCCCGGCCGCCAGCAGCATGCCACTCAGTAACAGGAGCACTTTTCCCCACATGTTGCCCATCGTATATCCTCCTTCAGGTGAAATGGGTGACTGCCATTGGTCGTATGCACCCTCCTGTATCGTGGCAAACTATCAGTCATTCGTGGATGGGGAGCGAATAGACACGGATGGGTATTCCCCGTACAATCGGCATCCTCCTCGGACATTTCCGCCGCTGAGGATATCCGCGTCAGCGAGGGCTATTCCCTGTTTCTCGCCCACGGAAGGGGAGCGCGCGACGGGGGCGAAAAATACAGGCCAGAGGATCGCCATGCTCTCCATTGCCACTGATTACGTCACCGGGATTGGCACCGCCGAATTGTATCTGCGCGCCATCGCCAAAGCGGGGTTCTCCCATGTCCACTGGTGTCAGGAGTGGAACACGGATTACATCTACAGCGATCGGGAAATCGCCAGCATCTGCTCGCAGCTCAACTGGTGCCGGCTGCGGATGACGGACCTGCACGCCAGCGCGGGGGAGACGAAGCGTTGGGGCGCCTCCGATGCCGCGGTGAACGCCGCCGGATTGGAATTAGTGGAGAACCGCCTGCGCATGGCGGCGATGCTTGCCTGCGACGTGGTCGTGCTGCACCTGCCGAGTGAAGTGCGCGCAAACCTGCCCTCTCCGGCTTATGATGCTACTCGGCGTGCGCTGGATACCCTCACCGCACGTGCTCGCGAACATGGCGTGCGCATCGCGCTGGAAAATACACCGGACGACAACACCGCCGCCCTTGAGGCGCTCTTTGCCGATTACGGACCGGATATACTCGGTCTTTGCTACGACAGCGGCCACGGGCATCTTGCCGGGAATGGTCTTGAACGACTGGCGACGCTGAAAGATCGCCTGCTGGCGATACATCTGCATGACAACGACGGCAGCGCCGACCAGCATCGGTTGCCGTTTGACGGCACCATTGACTGGCCGCCGTTGATGGCACTTATCGCCGCTTCGCCGTATCGTAAACCGCTGAACCTGGAAGTAAGCGCCGCTGGCTACGCCGATACCGCCGCCTTTTTAACTGAAGCGCGCATCCGCGGGGCACGGCTGGAAGGATTGCTCTACGCGATGAGCGCGTGAAGACAAAGCGACGCCTCGCCCAGCCTGGACGAGGCGCCGCATGCGCGTGATCTCAACGAGAGTTATTCCGTGAGATCGGGAGCTTTCGACTCGGCCAACTGTTGCCTAAGCTGGGCATTCTCCGCACGCAGTTCCTGAATGACGGCGATGAGCTCTTCCAGCGAGAGCAACTCCATGTGCTCGGTCTCGGCGGCGACTTCCAGTTCTTCGTAGGTCTCGTGCGGTGCCACGCGCTCCTCGGCGGCTTCCAGTTCTTCGACGCTGACCGCCGCCTTCTTCTGCGTGAAGAGCGAGACGACCACCAGCGTGAGAAAGCTCAACGGTACCGAAATGATGGCCGGGCTATCAATGGGGAACGGGGCCAGCTTCGGATCGAGCGCGTAGAGCTCTTTGTACATCTCCGGCGAAAGCAGGATGAGCCCCACCGAGGAGACGATGCCGACAACCACGGACGCGGCGATGCCTTTCGAGGTGGTCTTCGGCCAGAAGAGCAACATGACAATCGCCGGCAGGTTGGCGGACGCGGCAACGGCGAAGGCCCAGCCGACCAGATAGGAGACGTTCATGCCCTGGTACTTGATACCAAGCCACATGGCAATAAGGCCCACACCGATGGCCGCCAGTTTGCCAGCCAGTACTTTCCCTTTATCGGACAGCTTCACGTTGAAGAAGCGGTTGATAAGGTCGTGGGCGACGGCGCCGGACGCGGCAACAATGAGACCGCTGACGGTGCCGAGTACAGTGGCGAAGGCGATGGCGGAGATAATCGCGAAGAGGATGACCCCGAAGGACTTCGCGAGGAGCGGCGCCGCCATGTTGGAGTCCGTAAGGTCCATCACCCCACTGGTCATCGCGCCAAGGCCCAGGAAGAGGGTGAGCACGTAGAAGAAGCCGATGGCGGCGATGGCCACAATCGTGGATTTACGCGCGCACGCCGGGCTGGGTACGGTGTAGTAGCGGATGAGGATGTGCGGCAGCGCGGCCGTCCCCAGGAAGAGCGCCAGCATCAGCGAGATGAAGTTGATGTTGCCCGCCGCGGTTTTCCCCACGTTGAATTTCTGCCCCGGACGCAGCAGGTCGGCGCCGGAGACAGCCTTTGGATAATAGACGGTGAGCTTGTTGTCGCCATCGGTGATCTTCGCCGCCGGCCAGATGATTACCGTGCCATTGAGGATGGCTGAAAGGTAGGCGGTGGGATCGAGGTTGCCGGTCTTTTCCACCGGTTTCCCGTTGATGAGGATCTCTTTCATATGCCCGACAGCGAAGAATTTACCCTCCGTCTGCGGTGAGCCGTTATACAGCTTATTGCCGTTCGGCAGCGCGGTGACGGTGAGCGTTTCCTCGAGGATGCCGGCCTTTTCGTTCAGGAACCAGACATGCTCTTCGCCATCTTTGGTGAGAGTGACGAAGCGGGCTTTGGCATCAGCGCCGCCGTAGAGCGCCGACGACTGCCAGTCGTCGGCGACGGTATACGAGGGATCATCCAGTGCCAACGTCTCGCCCTCGATGCTGTAGGGGATGGTGATGAACTTGTGGTACGGCTTTTCGCCGCCGGCGTCGGGATTTGTCGAAAGGCCGCGAGACAGCACGGCGATGACGACGGTCATCGAGAAGATGATGAGCAGGCCGCCTTTGAGGAACTGCACGTAGGTGGTGGAGGCCATGCCGGCGGTAGCCACGATGATGATCACGATGGCGCCGACGAGGATGACGCCCACATGGTGCGGCATGCCGAAGAGCGGTTTCACCAGCACGCCTGCGCCCACCATCTGCGGGATCAGGTAGAAGATGGAGACGACGAGCGTGCTCAGGGCGGCGGTGAACTGAATGCCCTTTGAGTTGAACTTGGAGTCGAGGGCATCTGTAAAAGTGTATTTCCCCAGCCGCTTCATCGGCTCGGCGACGACGAAGAGGGCGACGATCCACCCCGCCAGATAGCCGATGGAGTAGAGGAATCCGTCGTAGCCGAAGGCGGCGATCATGCCGCAGATGCCGAGGAAAGACGCAGCGGAAAGGTAGTCGCCGGCGAAAGCAATGCCGTTTACCGCCCAGTGGATGTTGCCACCGGCGGCGAAGTAGCCTTTCGCGGTTTTCGTGCGCCGGGCGTAATAATACGCGATCCACAGCACGAAGCCCACGAAAAAGACGAAGATGGCAATGGCCCAGGAAGAGGGTTGATATGGCATGTTACTCGTCCCCCTCCTCGTCCGCGTTGCCGCCCTTGAACATGGCGGCATAGCGCTCTTCGGCGCGGCTGGTCAGCGTGTTGTAGACCAGCGCCATGACCAGCGCGAGCACAATGAGTCCGAAACCATACACGATGGCGAGGTTCAAGCGCCCCACCGCCATCGCCATAATTTGCGGACTCACGCTGTTGAGGACGACGAACCCGGCGTAGACGATGCAGTACGCCAGGAACATCCAGAGGCCCAACCGGGTTTTATACCCTGACGCCAGGTCCTCACCCCAATGGGTAGAGGGTCCGTGATCCATTGATATCTCCTTGTAAGGAAGGTGAGAGAAACACGATCTCCCCGTCGGGGAAGCTGTCCTTCCCGAACCGAGGAGATCGCAGACGTGATCGCGGGCATTCCATAGCGCCAGAACCGCCAAGAGATTGAGACGAAGTATAAGGGGAGCGAAGATGACTTGTCAAGTAAGAATTAAGTAAGTATTTCAAATATTGTTGTTATTCGTATTTCCACGCAGCCATTGCTGATGGCGGGTGTAATGCCGGAAGCGGAAGGTTTATCCGGTAAAATATCGAATAAAACACGAAACAGGTAATATGAAGGACGTTCCATGTCGCTTTCCAGATACATCGCCACCCTGGGATGGCTTCTCGCCACGTTG
This sequence comes from Armatimonadota bacterium, assembly GCA_022708765.1. Classification (GTDB taxonomy): domain Bacteria; phylum Armatimonadota; class Hebobacteria; order CAIYQO01; family CAIYQO01; genus JAKIYB01. The sequence goes on from JAKIYB010000215.1 coordinate 5,798, forward strand.
TGTGCGTTCGGAGGTACAGCTATCGCCGGCCAGCAGACCATTATCCTGCGTGAGCAGGTACGACAACGCTATGGGCAGGAACTGCTCAGCTATCCGTTCACCGCGCCGCGCGGGGCCTGCGCGGCGGAGTCGGTGCAGGTGCAGGGTCCTCGCGGCCCCGTCCCGGTGCAATTGACCGGGATTACCTACTGGCCGCGAACAAAATCCGTGAAAACAGCACGGCTCAGCTTTCTCGTGGAGGGCCTGGAACCGCTGGCGACGGATGTTTACACGGTCAACTACGGTAAACGTGCCGTGAAACCGCTGCCATCGGATCTGGTCGTCCGGCAGGATGACGAGACGATAGAAATCTCCACCATGCATGTGGGCATACGGTTGCTTAGCGGAGAAAAGCGCTACTCTGCACCGGCGCCCGCAGCCTCCGTACCGGGTGTCTTGCGGGGCATGCGGCTGGGCACAGGCGCCTGGCAGGGGGGCAGCACGTTCATCGGTGAGGGCACGGTAACCGGCTGGTCCGCGCGCCTGGTCGAACACGGGCCGCTGCTGGCGCAGGTGGAGTGCCGCTACAACTTCGCCGATGGTACGGTGCTGACGGTCACGGCGCGGGTGACGGCGGGCGACAGCGCGGTCTACTGGGAGACGCACGTTTCCGCCGCGAAACCCGATGTCACGCTAGAGTTGCGTTTGCCGGCCGTACCGGGTGCGAAGGAAGCAGTGCTGCCGAAAGGGTACGGCCAGTGGGCGCGCGACCGAAAGATGCCGGTGACTGCCTCGATCGAGCCGCTCTGTTACCTGTCGCCTGACACCAGCATCGTCAATATCAACCCGGACAGCCCACCGACAATTCAGTTGACCGGGGCGGCGGGCGTGGATCTGCAATTGCGCTCATACGATCCCGGCGCCTGGGTAGAACCGGGAAAACCGTTCACTTACGCGAATCATGCCGCATTCACTCTCGATATGGTGGGCGAGTTGTTCAAAGGCTGGCGGGACAAGCGGCTGCCGGTGCGGTATGACGCGGCCGGCACGGTGACACTTAGCGCCAACCTGGCGGCGGGCTGGCGAAAATGGAACGTCAGCGCCGGCGCTCCTCGGGTGGGTATGAAGCTGGACTGGGTGAAAGACCTGGTACTCGACTGGCCGCAAACCACGCAACATCCGCACCTCTTCATGTCGCGCGCGGAAATCGAGGCTGCCCTGCGTGCTCAGGGCGCGGCTGATCCGGTTCGTTGGAGCCAAACGACGAACCCGGCGATGCTCAAAGACATGACGGCCTGGCTGGAACGGTTGGGCGAATACGATGTAATGCGCAAGGTTACCGACCTGGAAGTGGAATATGACCTGCTCATTGATTCCGACCGCGTCACCCCAGAGGATCGAAAAGTCTATCGCGCGCAGATGGCTTACCTTGGCTACGTGCTGGCCAGCCCGCGGTGCTGGAACATGGAGCGCGGGTATGTCTCCGGCAATCCCAATATGTCGGCGTCATATACGTTGTCGCTGGGATTGCTCGCCTGCCTGATTCCCGATCATCCGATGGCTCGCGCATGGGCAGACTATGCCACCGGGTGGATGAATCACTGGCTGGCGACGGAAGTCGGCGAAAATGGGGAGTGGTTATCGGAGGGCGTTTCCTACGGCGGGCAAGT
>JAKIYB010000216.1 GCA_022708765.1 Armatimonadota bacterium
CGGGACGAACTGGCGACGACGCCGCTGCCCGGCGTCGCGTATCATGGATTCGTCTCGGATGTCGAATACGCGCGCCTGCTTGCGGACGCCGATGTGTGCGTGGGGCTGCAAGATCCCGCGGGACGCGATGCGCAACTGAAAACCCCCTCAAAGGTTTATGAGTTCCTGGGACATGGCCGCGTGGTGGTCGCCACCGAAATTGGCGACCTGCCGCTGCTGCCCCCTGAAGTGATTACCCTGACACCCTGGACGGCGGACGGCATCGCCGACACGCTGCGCGGGATTGCCGATGCTCCGTCAGATTACGCCGATAAAGGGATCTGCGCGTTGGCGTATGCCCGCGAGCAGTTCGAAGCCGCGGTTGTCGGACGACGTCTCCGTTCCTTTGTGCTTGACCCGGCACAAAAGCTCCATCCATCCGCGCACCCGCGCCAACGGAGTATTTCATGAAAATCGTGCAAGTCCACAACCGTTACTTGTCGGGAACCGGAGGCGAGGATACCGTTGTCGGCCTTGAACGCCACCTGTTGGAGCACCACGGGCATGTGGTGATTCCGTTCGAAGCATCGAACGACGGTTTACTCAGCGGCGGCGTGGGGGCAAAGCTGCGCATGGCGGGACGCGCACTCTGGTCGCACCATGCCTACCGAATGCTTCGAGACCTGATTACCCGTGAAAAGCCCGACCTGATCCATATCCACAATACATTTGCGGCTTTCAGTCCCAGCGTCTTTTGGGCGGCCCACCACGCGGGTATGCCAACGGTCTTCTCGCTGCATAATTTCCGGCTCACTTGCGCCACGAGCTTCCTGTATCGCGATCAGCACATCTGCGATGAATGCGTCGGTCGGCTGCTCTGGCCGGCACTGCGTCACCGGTGTGACTATGCCGGCTCGCGCGCGGCGGGTCAACTGATTGCCCTGACGAAAGTCCTCCATACGATGCTGGGCACTTACCGGCGCACGGTAGACGCATTCATCACCTTTACGCCTTTTCAGCGCGAGATTATGTGCCGTGACGGGTTGCCGAATGACCGTATCTTTATGAAACCCCACTTCCTCGTTGATCCTGTCAGCGACGCGGTGTCACCGGAGAAGACGCGTACCGATCAGGTGGCCTTCGTCGGATTAGTGGCGGAAACGAAAGGGGTGGATTTGCTGCTCCAGGCCTGGCAGCGCCTCGCGCATCCGACGGCGAACCTGGCGCTGATCGGTGACGGCCCGCTGCGGGAACCGCTGCAAACGCGGTACGGCGGGTTACAGCGGGTACAATGGCTCGGGCGGTGCGCGCGCGCCGACACACTGCGCGAAATCGGGCGGAGCCGCGTCCTGGTGTTGCCCTCGCGATGGTATGAGACCTTCGGCATGGTGGTATTGGAAGCGATGGCGTTGGGAACTCCGGTACTGGTGCCGGGGCACGGTCCTTTCCCCGCCATGATCACGGATGGGAAAGAGGGGTGGTTTTTCTCTGCGGGAGATGCCGACGCGCTTGCGGAAAAAATCGCGGAGATTCTCGCCCTCCCTGAGGAAGGCTGGCAACGGCACGCTGACGCCGCGCGCGCCACGTACCTTGCACGATTTACGCCCGAGACGAATTACGCGCGACTGATGACGATTTACCAGGAGGCTATCGCCCATCGGCAACAGCGCTGAGAGTTGATGTGCCGACCAATATCTACCGGCCTTGCGTGTTCTCTTTCCCCGGGATCGGGCTTGCCACGATGAAATCGCGCGAGAGGGGCAGGGGGAGTGAGGCTCAAACGTGCAAGTTACAGTCCTGATCCATGCTGGCGCAGGCGGCCGGCGACTGCGTGAGGAGGCGCCATGCGATCTCTACCGATGATCTCAATCATTACGACAACGTATAATTCGGGTGAAACGGTGCGTGATACGCTCGCCAGCGTACGCGCCCAGGATTATCCGCACATTGAGCACATCATTATTGACGGAGGCTCCACCGATGATACCCTGGAGATCGTGCGGGCGAATAGCGAGCGCGTCGCGCGTGTCGTATCCGAACGTGACCGCGGCATCTATGACGGCATGAATAAAGGGATCGGCCTGGCGACGGGCGACGTGGTGGGCTTTCTCAATTCTGATGATGTCTATTATGATGCCGGCGCGGTGCGCGCCATCGCCGAGTCATTCACGGAGGACATTGACTGCGTCTACGGCAATCTGCTCTACATGGACGCCACGCTCTCACAGGTGACACGCCGGTGGACCTCTTCTCCCTTCCGCGATGGCCTGTTTCAGCGCAGTTGGACCCCCGCGCATCCTACATTCTATTGCCGTCGCGACGCGTATCAGCAATACGGCACCTACCGGCTGGATTTCAAGATTGCGGCCGATGTCGAGTTAATGTATCGCTTCGTGCAAAAGCACCGTCTTCGGAGCTTCTTCATAGACCGCTATCTGGTCAAGATGCGGGCGGGTGGCACCAGCAATCGAAACTTGCAGAGCACGTTGACCATCACCAAAGAAGTACGCCAGGGAATACTGGAAAACGGCGGGAACTTCAACATGCTCGTTTACCTGTTTTATAAATTATTGAAGGTGCGGCAGATGCTCACCGCGCATGCGGCGACGGGAAAGGAACGCGCGTGACCACACTCATCACCGGGGCCACTGGTTTTGTCGGAACCGCGCTCTGTCGGCGGCTGCTGGCTGAGGGGATGGACCTGCGTGCCGCGCTCTGGTCATCTGAAGAACTGGGCCTTCTCCCACCGGAAATCGCGACCGTGGTGGTGGGGAGTATCGGCCCGGCGACATCCTGGGATGCCGCGCTCACTGGCGCACAGACAGTGGTGCATCTGGCCGCCCGCGTGCATCAGATGAAGGAAACAGCCCGGGGGGATGCGCTCCTCGACCTGTACCGTGAGATCAATACCCGTGGCACCGAACGCCTGGCCACCGATGCCGCCCGCGCGGGGGTCAAGCGCTTCATCTTCATCAGCACCGTGAAAGTGAATGGCGAAAATACGCTGCCAACGGCCCCCTTCACCGAAGACGATCCTCCCGCTCCCCAGGATCCGTATGGCATCAGCAAATGGGAAGCTGAATGCGCGCTGCGGCGGATCGCCACGGACAGCGGCATGGAGTTCGTCATACTGCGCCCCTGTGTCGTGTATGGGCCAGGCGTGCGCGGCAATATCCTGAGCATGTTGCGTCATGTCCAGCGTGGGTGGCCGCTGCCCATTCGCGGCATCAGCAATGCGCGCAGCTTCCTCGGCCTGGACAATTTCGTGGATGCCCTGGCACGCTGCGCCGCCGACCCGCGCGCCGCGAATGAGACATTCCTGCTAAGCGATGGCGACGATGTCTCGACCTCGACACTCTACACGCGACTCGCTCACTTGATGGGACGTCCCGACCGGCAGTTCAGTTTGCCGGACAGCCTGCTGCGAGGAGCGAGCACGCTCACCGGGCTGCGGCGCGTCTACGAACGCCTGCACGGATCGCTGGTGGTAGACTCCGGTAAGATCCGTCGGGCGCTGGGGTGGTCTCCCCCCGTGTCGCTGGAAGCCGGGCTGCGCGCCACCGTCGAATGGTATCTCCTGCACGACCAGTAATCAGCGTCAAACTCGCGCGAGCGCCTCATGAATGATCGCCGCGGTATCCGTCGCGGCAAAGAACCCGCGCGCCGCCTCGCACATCGCCGGATACCGCGCCGCAATCTGTTGAACGCCGCTGACGATCTGATCGGGGTCGCTCCAGTCAGCGCAGACGGCTGCCCCGGCTTCGCCCACGGTATAGCGCAATCCCGGAATATCGCGCGCCAGCATGGGAATGCCAAACCCGGCATACTCATAAATCTTGTTCGGCGCGCAGAAGAGGTTATTCAAGTTTTCCGAGGAGTAGTATGCCAGTCCGATATCGGCGTGGCTCGTGACGTGCAAATGCAGGGGCGGCACCAGATAGGGAATGGTGAGCAGTCCGGGATGAATGCGGCGCATAGCCTCGAGGTGTTGGGGGTTGCTCATCCCTACCAGCAGCAGTGCATACGTGTCCCGGAGCGTTTCCGCCGCGCGTGCCAGCGTCAACGGGCAGCGCGCCGCATTGATGACGCCCTGGTAGAGCAGGATGCGCCTGCCCGCCGCCTGCTCGAGGACGCGAGTCACGCCGGGATCGGTGATGGGAATCTGGCGTTGCTCAGGGTGTGAAAAGGGTTTGTTGGGCAGCACGAGCGGCATGGAGGCAAGATCCAGCGCCATCATCCCGATATGCGCGCGGCAGTATTCCGGCACCACGACGGCTCTCGCCTGCCGGGCAAGGGCGCGAATCACCGGGTTGGCGGGATAATACTCCACGAGTTCCAGCAAGTGGAGTAGATACGGATACGACCGCAGGCGTTCACCCAGCGCCGTCGCCGTCAGCGCCGATCCGACCCAGAGAATGGGATGATCGCACTCCGCCAGATATGCCCAGGCTTGCCGGTGAAACGCGCGCCGGCGGCGGGCTAGCACGGCCTGGTAGGGAATGCGCCGCAGCCCGGGCACGCGCCAGTACCAGCGGGAATCATAGTGCGGCGGCCGTGCAGACAACCGACACCGCCCTTCCCGCGGCCGCCAGCGTGCGCGCCACCGTCACGAGCGGAGGCAGGTATTCCAGTTTGTCTTCGTAAAGGATGACGATGGGCATGTTAACGTACCCGTGTCAGCATCTGCGAAAAGTCACGATGGATCACGTCGGAGAACTCGCGGGTTTGCTGCTGTTGCTGCCGCGACACGGCATCCAGGTGCTGGTCCAATCGCGTGAACAGGTTCGTGAGCGCATCTCCAGTCAGCTCTTCATCAGGAATGGCATAGTCCGCCAATGCATACTGCCGCATAAAGTCCACGGTCTTCACATGATACGCCAGAGCGATCAGGGGGGTCGCCGTTGTCAACGCGAAGATTACGGAGTGCGTTTTATGGCCGGCAAACATCCGGCATTGCGCTACCTCGGCGAGGTGGGTCACCGTCGGTAAGTCTTCGTCTATCAGCACGCAGCGGTTTTGCTGATGCGAGGCCGCGATGATATCGCGGATCAACGGCCGGTCATCAGCGGCTGTGCCGCGAATGGCCATGGGGAAGAACCTGGTGGTGTAGCCGGCGGCTCCGGCCGCGTCCACCAGTGTCGCGAGTGAGTTGATGTAGTGGCGGTACTCCTCGGGCGTTCGCCGTTTGACCGCATACACCGCGATGCCCAATACGGGGGGGCGCTCGCTGGGAGGCAACGTATTCTCCAGCACGTCCGACAGCGCGATCACCGATTCCAGCGTTGGCCTGATTTGCGACGGCTCGACGCCCAACGCCTGCAGGCGGTCCACCGAAGCATGGTCACGCGTATACAGGCATGCCGCGCGGTTCATGACCCGCGTCACGAACGCTTTGTTCTCCTCGGTCTGAAAATCAAATGGCCCAAAGGACTGCGACCAACAGACCAGCGGTTTACCCGCCAGGAGTGTCAGGCCCATGTCGAAGAGCTGCGGCGAGATCGCATCAGGCGCGAGCAGCGTGGTGACGTGGTGTCCGCCGGTACTGATGACCAGGTCCGCGTGTTCGAGTGCGTGACGAAACTGACGATTACAGGCCAGCCGCGGAGAAAGGCCGGCTTGATCCGCTAACAGGGCACGGCGCAGGGCTGGATAGGCTACCCGCGTCATCCATCGCTGGTACAGCCGGCGAGGGATGGACTGGAGTGCGGATACAGCCGCGCCCCCGCTTCCCGCCCAACCCCAGGGAATGAAGCTGATATCGGCATCGAGGCCCTGCACATCATGCGCTCCCCAGAAACGCGGTTCACTGGTCGAGACGGTAATAGAGGTGATCCCATTGCGAACCAGCTCATGCAGCAGAAACGCCAACACCGCCCGATCACCTTTATTATGCGCACACTGGTTAATGACCAAGACGTTCATCGTTACATAACCTTTTCGACGGCTTCCGCCTGTTCCGCTCCCCGAATCACGCATGTTTCGTCAATACTTTTCCGTGCCGGGGTGGTCACCCCACGGGCCGGATACCCAAGAATGCCGTTCGCAATAATCTGATAATGGTCAGGGATTTCCAGGCAGGCGCGCAGTCGCCGTTCTTCTTCGGCGCTGCATTGTGCCCAGCTCAACAACGTGATGGATGCCCCCAGGGCATGCGCCATCAGGCAGCAGTTCTGCATGCCAAGGGCGACGTCTACATACGGTAAACCATATTCAACGGGCCAGGTGTAGGCACGAATATCCGCGCAGAAGGCCAGAAAGGCGGGGATCGGTTTAGTGAAACACGTTGCGCCTTTGCACGTGGATGCGCACGCCCGCGTCAACTCCGGATCAACCGTCGCAAAGATTCGGGCCGGCTGGCGATTGCAACTCGTCGGTACCCAGTTGATCACTTCCGCGATACGCATCACCGTCTCCGGGGAGACCGGGGTATCCGTGTATTGGCGAATGGAACGGCGGGTGACCATCGCGTCAAGCAGCGTTGTCGGCATACACACGGTGGGGGTAAGCGGTGCGGGTGCCGTCGCGTGACAGCCAGTCTGGAGTTGCTCATAGCAGCTAATCGTCTCCGCGGCCCATTGCAACGAGGCATCCTGCGACAGCATGGCTGTCGGAATATGCGACAGCGCCTCTTTCGCGCGCTGGTAGATCTGCGTGCTGTGGCCGGGAGCGCAGTCACACCGCTGCAGCCCTTTGTCCAGGATATGCGCATACTTGCGCACAAGCGGCAGCCAGTAGGTCATATCATCACTACCGGCTGATGACGTTGCCGCATCGGCATGAGCTTCAAGGGTGTCAATAATCCGCCGATACTGTGCGGACACGAGTAGCGGGTGGGCAAGTGTCCGCAAGGCACGCTCGGAGACAAATCGGCGTAAGAATTGTTTTATCCGCTGTCGTAAGGTGGGCATAGGTGAAACTCTCTCAGGATGTCACCCGGTGTAATACACGAGCAAGCATCAGGTTCACACGTTCGCGCTCAGCAGGCGTCAGGGCCAGGAAATAGACCGCGATGACAAAGAGCAGCGAAAAGAACAGGCAACAGGCAAACAGCATAAGCCAACTGGTGATGGCCAGGACGCGGGACAGCGCCCATGCCCCCGCGGCCACGGCGAGGGTGCTCACGACAATCGGCAGTAATTCATACAGAAATGTCGTCGGTGGACGACGAATGATATGGGCATTATACAGCGGGGTGAAGGCGGTGTTTTTCGCGGTGAGCATGATAGCCCCCGCGGCCGCCACGCCATATACGCCCCACTGCAAGGGGCCCGCGAACAACAAAGCCAACCCTAAATTGCCGGCGCCCATGATAAAGGTGACGATGCCGGGCACATGCACATTCCGGGTTGCTAACTGAATGGTAAACAGCGGTGACATGCTGAGATTGATGCACAGCGGCAAGGTCAACAGCGAGAGGAGTGGCGCATAACGTACAAATTCTGGTCCGAGCCAGAGATGCAGGAG
>JAKIYB010000217.1:0-7136 GCA_022708765.1 Armatimonadota bacterium
CGACCGCATCTATCTCGGCGACTGCTCCGCCTCGCTACTCTCGGAACGGGTGTACCGCGAGCGGGTGCTGCCGGTCAACCAGCGGCTGGCGACCCTCTACCCGGACTCCGGCTATCACTCCTGCGGCCTGTCCAGCCACCTGCTGGCGGCATTCAGTACGCTGCCCGGCCTGCGGCACATCCAACTCGGCGCCGGCACCGACATGGCCGCCGCCGCCCGCCTGATGCCCGGCGTGGTGATGGAGCCGCTCATTGACCCGGTGCTCATGCGCGAAGGCACCCCCGACGACATCACCCGCCTCATCACCGGCATCCTCGATGACACCGCGTCCGCCCCCGGCGTCAACCTCTGCGCCTGGTCCTTCGACCGCGACACCCCCATCGAAAACGTGCGGGCGATGTACGCGGCGGTTGGGCAGGTCGGACAGAAGGTGGGGTATTAACCACTGGGGCCGCGGAGTTGCAACTCCGCGACCCCGGTCAAGCGCTCATTCAAAAATCAGCGCCATCCGCTCGTCATCCGTCAGCCTTTCAACCGGCTCCGCCGGGATGCTTCCCCTTACGACCGCGTCAAGGCCGCGTGCAAAAGTGCTGATGTCATAGGTGATGGGGAAGACTTCCTCCAGCGACAGGTTCACATGCCGTGCCAGCGCTTGGGGGCCATTGCGAGCATAATCGCTGTCGTGGTAGCGGGCAAGGTGAAACCAGTCATTATCCCTGCTCAACAAGGAACAGGTGAGAAACTGCCGCGTTTTCCGCAGGTGCCGCAGATCAATATTGCCTAACAGGGCATAGCCTGTTGTACCACCAGCGAATCTGATCGGGATGCCGACAACACGATGTGACAGATCCGTCACCGGCAGTTCCTTTACCGGCTTCACCCATGTTTCATCCTGACCGTCTTCGCTCTCGTATTCGAGTTCGAATTCCCAAACCGGATAGCGCGTCAGGTCTTCAACTGTCAGTTCAGTTACCGGTTTGCACTTACCCATACCAGTTCCTCTAGCCACTATCAATGCAACGCCATACATTGTTCAACAGAAAAGGGGAACGAGCCCCCGCCCGTCCCCCCAATCCAAAATCGCAAATCCAAAATTCAATACACCAGCCCGCCCCGTCCCAGCCGCCAGGCCATCGGTTTCATGAAGTAGCGGCTGGAGACCACCGTGACGTGCGGGCGGTTGAGGAGAGCGCTGCGCAGCCGTCGCGCGGTAAAGTTGTGCAGGAACTGGGTGATCCAGCTTCCCGTCTCGAACTCCGGCAGCACGATAATGACGCGGTCGCCGCTGCGCTCCATATCCGCCCAGTCCAGATAATCCATCACCGGCTCCACGAGCCAGCGGTAGGGTGACGGCACGATGTCGAGCTTGATTTTCTCGCCGAGGTAAGGCTCGACGAACTGCACCCATTTCTCTTTCAACCGCGGCGTCTTCTCGGGGTCCATCTCAATATGCACCGCGCGCAGGATGCTGTCCGGACGCCCCTCGGCGATGGCGCGCCCCGCCTCCAACCCTTCGAGAATGCCCCGATGGACGTCTGAGGAGACGAGCACCAGCACGGTGAGCGGCTCGGCGGGTTCGCTGAGCGGGTTGAAATCATAGGGGTGCAGCGTCATCGTCTCGTCAAACCACTCGTAGTGGCGCTTGATCCAGTAGCTGACCAGGACGATGATCGGGATGAGCACCACCACTACAGCCGCGCCCTGGGTGAACTTGCTGATGGCGATGACGATAGTCACGATGCCCGTCACCAGCGCGCCGGTGCCGCTCATGATCATTGCCTGCACCCAGCCCTTCTCCTTCAAACGCCGTACCCGGTTCACCACACCGAGCTGCGCCAGCGTGAAGGTGAGGAAGACGCCCACCGCGTATAGACCGATGAGCCGGGTGACGTTGGCTTCAAACATCACAATGAGCAGCACGGCGATGATCGTCAAGGTGAGGATGCCGCTGGTGTAGACCAGTCGGTCGCCCAGCCGCGTGAAGGATTTCGGCATGTAGCCGTCCTTCGCGACGATAGCCGCCAGCCGCGGAAAGCCGGCATACGCGGTATTCGCCGCGACCATCAACACCGCCAGCGTGGCGAAGTTGATGAGATAGAACAAAATGCCCTGGCCGAAATTCGCCCGCGCCAACTGCGAGATGATCGTTTCCACTTCCGACGGCTTCGGGTGATAGATATGCGTGGCGAACCCGACGCCCAGGAAGAGGAAGGCCAGCGTGGCGATGAGGATCACCAGCGTTTTCGCCGCGTTTTTCGATTCGGGTGGCTTGAAAGCAGAGGTGCCGTCCGCCACGGCTTCCACCCCGGTCATCGCCGCGCAGCCGTTCGAGAAAGCGCGCATGATGACATAGAGTCCGAGCAGGTGTCCCGGCTGTGGCGTTGTATACTCCGCCGGCAGCGCCCCCATCATTTCCAGCGTGGGCGGCGGCCCGCCAACGAAATAGCGATAAATGCTGGCAACGATCATGATGCCGATGAGGCTGACGAAAGCATAGGCGGGCACTACGAAAAACCAGCCGGATTCTCGCGTGCCCCGCAGGTTAATCAACGTAATGATGGCAACGAGGATAATCGCCAGCCAAACCCTGAACGGCAGCAGTTCCGGGAAGGAGGAGACGGCATACGCAACCGCCGAACTGGTACTCACCGCCACCAGCACGATGTAGTCAATCGTCAGCGCCGCGGCGGTGACCAGGCCGGCGGTAGGGCTCACATAGTCGCGCACAACGGAGTACGACCCGCCACCCTTGGGATAAAGCTGGATCGCCAGCCAGAAACTTACTCCCACCGCCAGCATCAGCGCCACAATGGCGAGGGTGATGAAGATCTGGTAGTTCGTGGCGTCCCCGCCGCCCATGCCGACCGTCTCCGCCAGCACGATGAGAATTTCTTCCGTGGCGTATGCCACTGAGGAGAGCGCGTCCGAGGCGAACACCGGCAGCGCCAGCAGAATCGGCAGGCGGTGCTCCAACTGCACCGAGGTCGCCAGCGGATTGCCGAGTACCAATAAACGCAGCCGGTTCTTGATTGTTTCCCACAGGTAACTCCACTGACCGCCGCCCAGCGTACCCGGCATGTGACGTATCTCCCCTTCCGAACTCGGCCCTTAGTATAGCACAAACGGCATACCGTATCACGCAACCGCCTGGGCGTCAACAGGCGCAGTCTGTGCTATACTACGGCGTCGAAGGAGGCCGTATGCTGAACGCATATCACCTGTGCGCCGGGCCGATCCGGGTGAAATATCAGGACGGCGAACTGCGCTATCTGCGGGTTGGCGAGCGGGAAATCCTGCGGCGCGTATACTTTGCCGTGCGCGACGCTATGTGGGATACCGCCATGCCGACGGCGCTGATGGCGGACGTACAAGCCGGCGAGGGCGCCTTCCACATCGTGTTGGACGCCGAATGCCGCAATCCCCGCGCCCACTACCGCTGGCACGGTGAGATCAGCGGAACAGCGGACGGCGAAGTCACCTTCACCGTGCGCGGGGCGGCGCCGACTGATTTCGCCTCCCCGCGCATCGGCCTCTGCATGCTCTTCGGCACGCCCGCGCTCACCAACCAGCCTTACGAGGTGATCGGCGCCGATGGCGGCGTTACTCCCGGCATCTTCCCGGACCTGGTGGAGCCCGCGCTGCTGCAGCCGCTCAACAGCTTTCAGTCACTGCGCTACACGGTGGACGGCATGACGGTGCGAGCGAGCCTGCGCGGTGGCGCCTTCGGCATGGAGGACCAGCGCAACTATGGCGATTCATCCTATAAAGCAATGAGCGGTATGCCCTACGCCTACCCGCGCATCCACGCGGGAGAGGAGTATGTACAAAAATTCATCCTGCGGGTCACGGACGCCCCGCAAGCCGCTTCCGCTCGCGCGTCACGCATCACCCTCGGCGCGCCGCTTGCCGCCCGCCTGCCAAAGCTCATTCCCTCTACCGCGGAGGCGAATTTCGGCAACCTTACCGCCTGCGATTGGGATCCGGCGCGCTTCCCCTCCACGAATCCCATCGTCCTCCCCTACTCACCCGGCCTGCACCTTTTCGACGACGACACCTATATGGAAAACATCCCGACGGTGCTGGACTGGGCGCGCACGCTGCGGGCGGCGCAACCGGACGTGCCCATCCGCCTCGATCCCGTCACCCTCAACCCGCCCTACCCACGCGCCGGCGACGACCCGCGCCACGGCACCACCTTTGCCGCCGCCTGGGGCGCGCGCCTGCTCAAATATGCCGCCCTCGCCGGCATCGGGGAAGTCGCCTTCGCCTACCCCCTCCCCGCGCCGGCGCGGTTCGCCCCCTACGCCGAAGCCCCGCTGCTGGAAACAACTCCCACGGAAACGGTAGACGCGCTGGCCATGCTGGTGAATGATGAACCGCACATCTGGCTCATCAACCTGACGGATGAAATACAACAAGTGGAACTGGAGGGGGAGAGGTACATCCTTACCGCCTACGCGCTCACCCACGCGAAAATCCGTTCGTAGCGCTCGTCACACCCGCTATCGCTCCTCAAACGGATGTCCCTCATCCTCAAAATCGGGGCGATAGGTCGCTTCCGCCTGCAGTTCCTGCATCCAGCCTTCTTCCAGGCCGGCGGCATCGAAGGCGTCGAGGGCGTCGTCATACTCGGCAACGGTGAGCGGGCGCGCCACTTCCTCCATCCGCATCGCCCGGTGGGCGGGGTAATACTGCGCCATCAGGCTGACGGTCAGGAGTGGGGATACTTCCTGCGCCAGCCGGCGCAGGGCTTCGCGCGATCCCGCCAGCCCGTTGGGCAGCACTAAATGGCGCGCGATGACGCCGGAAACGGCCACGCCGTCGTCATCCAGCACCAGCGGGTCAACCTGGCGATACATCTCGCGGATGGCCGCGATGGCGTGGTCGGGGTACTCCGGCGCGCCAGAAAGGCGTCGCGCGATATCGGCATCGGCATACTTCATATCCGGCAAATAGATATCCACCACCCCATCCAACAGGCGCAGCGCCTCGACGCTATCGTAACCGTTCGTGTTATACACCACCGGCAGGCGAAAACCCCGCGCCACCGCCACCGCCAGCGCCTCCACGAGCTGGGGCAGCACGTGCGTCGGCGTCACCCAGTTCACGTTGTGACACCCCATCGCTTGCAGGCGAAGGTATGCATCCGCCAGCCGTTCCGCGGTGTATTCTACGAAATCCGTGAGCTGTCCCTGGCTGATCTGATGGTTCTGGCAGAACACGCAGCGCAGGTTGCAGCCGGCGGTGAAGATCGTGCCGGATCCACGTGTGCCGGAGATCGCCGGCTCCTCCCCGTGGTGGTCGCAGATGGAGGCGATGCGCGCCCGTGCGCCGATGCGGCACAGCCCCGTCTCGCCGGCAAGGCGGTTCACTCCGCACGCGTGCGGGCACAGGTCACAGACAGCCAGGCGCGCCCGCAGCGCGTCGGCGCGGGCGGGCAGGTCGGGCAATTGGGCGGCACGTCCGGTCATGTGCGTATTCTAACAGGCTTTTGCGCGTGGGTGAAACAATGCCGGCGACGCATGGACGGTCATAGCGGTATACAATATGCATAATATTCGACCACGGAAGATATATCGTAGCTTTTGCCGATACTCTCCCCTCTCCCAGGATTGGGCCTGCCCCGAAGCAATCGGGGAGAGGGGGAAGGGGGTGCCTGCCCCGAAGCAATCGGGGAGGGCGCGCGCGGGAGCGCGCAACGCATTGATGCACAACTTGTGGTCAAATGATAACGTTGCGAGCAGTTGACGGAGGTGGCATCATGGGTAAGCGCGGAGCGATGGGGAGCACGTGTTTCTGGTTGACCGCCGGGGCGGTCGGCGCCCTGTACTGGCTTGGGGCACGGGAGCGCCCGGCACTGCGCCAGCCCTCGGCGGTGCCGGCCATTGATCGGCCGGAGATCATCGAGACCTG
Organism: Armatimonadota bacterium; assembly: GCA_022708765.1. Classification (GTDB taxonomy): domain Bacteria; phylum Armatimonadota; class Hebobacteria; order CAIYQO01; family CAIYQO01; genus JAKIYB01. The sequence continues at coordinate 5,914 of JAKIYB010000217.1, forward strand.
GCAGCACATGTCGGCGCAGCCGCACATCCGCTATATCCAGCAGAAACTGGTGCGCCGCGCGGTGACCGGGCTGGTGGGCGCGCGCGTGCTGGACGTGGGCAGTGGCCTGGGCCAGCTCACCATCGAGCTGGCGCGCCAGCCGGAGGTGTGCGAGGCCGTGGGCATTGATCTGTCCGCCGATCTGGTGGAAGCCGCGCGCCATCAGGCGGAAACCGTGGGCGCCAATGCCCGCTTCCTGGAGATGGACGCCGCCGACCTGTCGCCCCTCGCCGACGCCTCCTTTACCGTGGTCATCTCTACCCTGTCGCTGCATCATTGGGCGGAGCCGCAAAAGGCACTGGCGGAAATCCGGCGCGTGCTCGCTCCCGGTGGGCGAGCGCTCATCATGGACCTGCGCCGCGACATCGCCGCGCCGCTTTTTGGTCTTGCCGCGCTCGTGACCCGCTATGCGCTGCCGGAACCGATCCGTCGCGTCGGCGAACCGCTCGCTTCCCTCAAAGCCGCCTACACCCCCGCCGAAGTCGCCGTCCTCGCCATGAAAGCCGGTTGGGAAAACCCGACGGTCACCACCGGGCCGATCTGGCTGCTGCTGGAAATGGGGTAACCATGCCCATAAGCGCCCTTCGTGTGCTATCATGGAGCACGGAAGGAGCGAGGCATGCCTATTACCTCCGACTGGCACATCCACACGCGTAACTCCTGCGATCAGGCGTCGCTGACGGTCGCCGACCTGCTGGCTGGCGCGGCGAAGGCGGGCATCACCGATTTCGGCGTCACCGATCATCTGCATACCCCGGTGAACCTGCCCGACCTGGTCGCCTCGCGCGCGGAATTCGACGCCACCGCCCCGCCGCCGGGTGCCCATTTCGGCGTCGAATTGAGCAGCGTCTCGCAGTGGGAACTGGATGAGATCGCCTCCGGCGCGCATGGCGCGCCCACCTACGGCCTGCGCGGCGGCGGGCCGGCGGACGGCGCACTGGCGCTAGGCATCACGGCGGAGGAATTGGCGGCGCTCGGGGTTGAATACGTCGTCGCCGGCACCCACTGGCCGATGTATGTGCCCTTCGAGCGCGAAGCGATCATCCGCGATTACCACCGACAGAACATGCACCTCGCCACTCACCCGCTGGTCACCATCGTCGCCCACCCCTGGTGGTGGATGGGTCACTGGCAAGCCGCGGACGGCGCCTACAACGCGGAGCCGTGGTTCGATGACTTCGACG
>JAKIYB010000217.1:7166-7429 GCA_022708765.1 Armatimonadota bacterium
CCCCGCCTCCATGCACGATGAATTCGCCGCCGCCACCCTCCAGCACGGCAAGGTGGTGGAGATTAATCTCTGCGCCCAACTCCTCCACCCCGGCTATCCCGAGAAATACAAAGCGCAATACCTCGACTACCTGGCCATGCTCAAATCCCACGGCGTGCCTCTCTCCATCGGCTCCGACTGCCACCACCCGCAATACGACATTGACTTCCCCCGCGCGGAAGCGATGCTGGCGACGGTGGGAATCACGGATGGCGATTGCTGGC
>JAKIYB010000218.1 GCA_022708765.1 Armatimonadota bacterium
CAGTCAGTAATCGTACTCAACGCCGCGACCAGCCCATCGCTGGCTCTCCCGTCAGGCCTGCAGCGTATTGGCCGCTGCCCTGTAGCCATGCCGCCCACATTGCGCGACAAAATCAGTCTGCGCATCCGATCGACCGGACCAGGACGGCTGACGCTGCATGACTTGCAGTTCTTCGACGTACGGGGCATCGAGCATGCGTATTCAGGTATACGGATGACGCGAAGCCGCTATCAGGCGGTCATGCCGGATGCAACCGTCATGAAACCCGACAACCTGTTCAGCTTTGCCGGACTGCGCTATATCCTGGTCGGCTTTATTCCCTGGAACCAATGGGCGCAGCCAGCGTTGGCCTGGGGTATATTGATCGGTGCGCTTTTCCTCGGTTTTCTCGGTTTAAATGTCCTCATGCGCCGGCAATGGGAACAATATGAGCGCTTGTCATTCCCCATGAATCTGGTGCCGCGCGCACTGTTGACGGTGCGGGAACATGCTGGGAACCTGGTCATTCCTGTCCTCTCTCACCGTGTGCTCTGGCTGGGATTCGCTCTAGGCCTGTTGTTGGCAGTGGGTAAAGGACTGGCGCACTATTTCCCCGGCACACCGGCCATCGATATTATGTATGTCAAGCCGGCGGAGTGGTTCACCGACCCGCTGATTCGTGAGTATCTGCGCTTTGCCAATATCAGCATCGTCTTCACGGTGCTGGCGATCATGCTGCTGGTAGAGGCAGATATCCTCTTCTCGATCTGGTCCATGTTTCTGCTCTTCCAACTCTGGTATGTCTTCGGCAGGATGTTCGCCCTCTATCGCTACCCCGCCTATCCCTGGCAGTGGCAGCAGGAAATAGGCGCCTTCATCGGCTACGCGCTGCTGGCGCTGTTCCTTGCCCGCAAACACCTCTGGCAGGTGCTCCAGCATATTATCGGTCGGCGACGAATGGATGATGCCGGTGAGATGATCAGCTATCGTACAGCCAGTGTCCTGGTGCTGATTTCCCTCGGTCTGTTGGCCGGATGGGGCATATGGACCAATATGGGTGCTACCATCAGCTTGATCTACTTCGGCTATTTTCTCGTCTGCGGATTCGCCGCCAGTAAAATCCGCGCGGAAGCCGGCATGCCTTTTGGCTACTGGATGCCCTACTTCTCGTTGATGTTCGTCGGCGCACTGGGGGGCTTTGCCACCTTCGGCACGACCGGCATGCTGGTGGCGACTATCACGGCAGGATTCATCGGTGTATCATGCTTCTTTTTCATTGCCCCGGTTCAGGTCGAAATGATGACCCTTGGACAGCAACTGCGTGTGCGCCTGCGTGATATCGGTTGGGGTATGACGGTCGGGCTGATCGGTGGGTTGCTCATTGGGGGATTTACCGTCATGACCTGGGCGTATGGACTAGGGGCCGACTCGCTCACCCAGCAATGGCCGTATCAACAAAACTGGTATTTTGCCGGCTACCGCTCGGGGGAGAACGCCGCGGACCGAGCGTTTACCGCCGGTGCGCTTGGAACGTCTCCCGAAGAACAACCACTAAATATAGTGGCGAATGCTGACGCACGCGGCATCGGCATTGGCATTGGCAGTACGTTGGGTATAGCAGCGTTGCGCGGCGCGTTTCCCTGGTTTCCACTGCATCCGCTGGGTTACGTGCTGGCCACCACCCACTTCGCACGTGAATGGTGGTTCCTGGCCTTCCTCGCCTGGGCCATCCGATTACTGGTGTTGCGCATCGGTGGTGTGCATGCGGTGCGTAACGGGCTGATCCCCTTTGCCATCGGATTGTTCCTCGCTTGCGTGGCGAGTATCGTCCTCTTCGATGTCGTGACGGCAGTACTCCACGCGCAGGGGATCACGCACACGTACAACGGGTGGCCGTAAGCCACGGGCAGCAAGTTTCCATGACGTAGATTGGAGCAAAGCCTGGATACGGTTAACAGGCCGGTATTTCGAACTATAATATTGCCGGGTGAATATGTGTCCAGCGGTGTCAAAGCTGATTGACGCAATAGTTTCTAATGACCTGGCCGATTCATGGTGACCAGACAGGACCGTAACGGATATGGCATTCAGGAATATCTCGCTCATATCGCGTTCCCTGCAACTAGCGTGGGGTTTCTACCTACGTTGGCCGTACTTCGCCCTCCTGATCACGATACTGGCCTGCACGGTTGGCAGGCCAGCACTTGCCGTGGGAGCCGTCTATGCCGGCAAAGACCTGAAGGGCCTGCATGCGTATCTCGACAACGCGACGCAGCGGTTCCTGGTCGTGCCCCAGGATGGTATCGCGGTACCGGTGACGCTGCCGGCAGGCCGCACGCGCGTGACCGCGGTGCTGCGCTATAACGACAGAGGCACCGCTCTGCGCAACAGCACCGTGTATGTGTGGACAGGCGCGTTCACGGCGACGGCGACGCTGGAACAGGTGCTAGCGAATCAACCGGTCCGCTTCAGTTTTGAAGCAACGCGCCCCGGCCTAACACGTCTGCGCGTGGCCTGGGTGCCGACGACGGAAGGCGCCGAAGAACTGTTGCTCCTGGACGCGAAAGAACCGGGTGATCCCGGCGATCTGGATATCCCCAGTCCGCAGGCGACCGCCAACGAGCCGATTGATGCCTCTGCCGTAAAAGGGCCGCTGGTGCTGCTGGATCGCATTGAGATCGAATCGCTGCCGCCGGTGACGCCCGTTCCGGAAATCGCTAACATCCTGCCGCCATTCCGCGTCGACGCGCCACTGACAATTCTCGGGGAGCAATTGGCAACTGACGGCATCGAAGTCTGGTCCTGGCAACCGCCAACTGGCGCGACTGAATTGCAGCGCGGTCTGGAGGCGTTAGCCCTGGGGAAACCGGCTGCGCTGCCGGTCCAACCACCGGTGGACGCCCAGCGCAGCGAGTTGCTGGATACCGACACCCACACCCTCATGGCGAAGGTACCCGGTGATGTCATCTGGGTACGGAATGCGCAGGGGTGGTCGGCGCCGTATCTCTACAGTGCCGCGCGCCCCTTCTGGATCAGCCGTGAACAGGCATCGCCGGGCGAGGTGCTCTTCATCGTCGGGTTCGGGTTGCGTCGTGATGATGACCAGCCTTGCCATATTGCCTTCCTTCGTGATGGCAAAGCCCAACTCGTCGAGGTGTTGGCCGGCGCCCAATCCGCACAGGCGGTTCAGGATCGCTATTACACTTCCTTCCGTGTGCCGGCGGCCGCAGCGCCGGGTCGATACGACGTGTATGTCAGTAACGGCGCGGGCGGGCGCTTCAGTTGGGTCAGCGCCGGCGCAATCGAGGTGGTCCCTCCGCCGAAGAAGCTCCCCGTCTTTGACGTCACGCAATTCGGCGCCAACGGCGCCGATGCGACGAGTGATTTGTTGGCTATCACCACAGCGATGAAGGCAGCGACTGATGCCGGTGGTGGTATCGTCCAGTTTCCCCCGGGCCGCTACCTGGTCGAGGAAACCTTCACGGTGCCGGCGCGCGTGCGCCTCCAGGGCGCGGGACGCGACCTGACCTGCATCGAAGGCACCGGCTACGACCCGGCACAACGGCGAACAACAGAATACGGCAACATGAGCCCGCAAAGCTACACGCTGGTGATGCTGCAGAGTGAGAGCGGGCTGTCCGGCCTGACCCTGCAAGGCATGCCGGGCAAGGGGAAGCAATTTTTCGCCTGGTACCCGATGGTCTATATCAGCAACGCCACCGGGGTGCGCATCGAGCAGTGCCGCATCCACGGCTATGAGGAACTGGCCGGCAAGGATGTGGTGCAGTATAACAATGCCATCTATGCCACGCAAGTTACCCAGCTTCGCATTGCCGACTGCGACATCTACGGGCGCCCCAACTTCCGCATCGCGCGGCGCGTAGACTTCCTGCGCAACCGCATTCATGAGGCCACTGGCGAGATTATCAGCGTAGCACCCGGTCTCGTGTATGATGCGCTCTTTGACGGCAACACGATCCAGGATGGCGCATCCCGTCTGTGCCTGGCATTTGGCGGCACACACTCGCTGTATCGCGGCAACGAGATCTTGCATAAGTTCCGCGGCGATGTCGCTTCGGGCGAAGGCTGGCTGCTGCATGGGGGATTCCCCTCGTCAATGACACATCTCGGCCGAGAACTGACGGGGACGCCGCGCGCGGCAGCAGGCGCCACTATGACCGTGAGCGAGACACTGAAACCGAATACCTACGGGGGGTATACTGTCTACATCATGTCCGGACGCGGGTGCGGGCAATACCGCACCGTGACCGGCAACACTGCCGATACGTTGCAGTTAGATCGTCCGTGGATCGTGACGCCGGATGAGACCTCGCGCTTTGTCGTGCGCGGCTACTTCACCGAGAACGCCTGGTATGGCAACCAGATCGTCGGCCACGCCGTGGACGCGCGGCCGAATGACATCCTTGCCAATGTCTGGGAACGGCATCGCAACGCGCACAACACCGCATATCTGATCGGCTCGCACAATATGCAACTCCTCAAGTGTGGCGCGCTGCTGCCCGGTACCTCTATCTGGATGAGCGCCTACAATTTCTTCTATCGCTGCCAGTTCGACAGTTCATCCATGGATCAAAACGGGCACCAGACCTATGAACCGCTGCTCTTCCATGCTCCGATGTTCGCCAACTACTACGTGAACAGCACCTTCCAGCGCCCGCAACTGGGCGCCTCCGACTCCTTTATGTCCCGCCTGCCAACGGCTTGCGTCACCCTGAGCTGGAGCGCGTATGAGGTGCCTGGCAATAGCGATCATGCGGTCGTCTGGCCGGGCATCTCGCATACCATCTTTGCCGGCAACCGCTTTTCATCAGCACAGACGGGCATTCGCGTAGACACGCCCGATGCGCGGACGCGTGTGACGCGGAAGACCTTCCTGCTCGATAACCTCTTCCGCGACGTTGGGGAGCCGTGGCAGGACCGTGGCGCGCAGACCCTTTATCGCGGCAATCGCCGGCAGGTGGTCCAGCCGGATGGCACGGTGACGATGATAACCATCCCTGACGGGGTGAATCCGCGCGTCATGGCCCTCCCAACCCCCGGCTACGACCCGCGAAAGGAGTATCTATGGAAGTAACTCCTCGTGCGTGGTGGGTCTGGGCGCTCCTGCTCGTGACGACGGTTGCGATGGCCGCACGACCGGAAATCTATGCGATCCACCCCGACACCGACATCCAGAACCATTTTAAAGGCGTGTATGGCGCCTGCCAGATCATTACCGGCAAGCACTTCGGGCCGGACGTGGAAGTCTGGACGTGGAGCGGTCCAAAGGCGGATAATGAAGCACAAGTCGCCGCCGCCTTGCGTCTCGAAGGCTCAAAACCCGGTCCTCCCTGGGAAGGAGACGCCGACGATGAAGATCCATCGTTCAACCCGGATGTCGAAGATACGCTGATTCCGGCGGAATATACCCCGGATGATCCCACGCTGCTTCCCTCGCGCCCCCCCTCGGGCGCGGATGCTGCGGGCGTGCGCAAGGCGAGCATTTTGTCGGCATCGCCCACAGTGCTGGCGACGAGTTTGCCCGAGGGCACGGCCATTGTGTGGGTGCGCAACCGTGACGGCTGGTCGCTGCCGTACCTGGTCGGCGCGGCACGGCCGTATTGGATCAACACGTCACAGGTGCGAGCCGGTGATTACTTCCACATCGTGGGCGTGGCGGTCGGCCGCGACCATGTCGGCGGACGCGCACTGCTCCGTGGGGGAAAAACCCCCATCTTCATTGACGCGACCGGCAGCCGGCGTAGCGGCGGCTGGTATACCGACCGTTTCATCCGCTATATCCGCGTGCCGGTATCAACCAAACCGGGGCGCTACGAAGTGTTTTTCCACAACAATATCGGTGGTATCTACGGCTGGAGCTTTGCCGGAGCGATTGAGGTGTTGCCCACGCAGCCCGTCGTACTCCCAGTGCTTATTGCAGGAGAGCATGGCGTGAAAGCCGACGGCATTACCGATGATACGCCTGCTGTAATGGCGCTGTTGCAGAAAGCGGCCACGGCGAAGGCCGACGTGCTCTTGCCGGCCGGCGTCATCCGCATCACCCGCACAGTGACGATCCCGGCGGGTATCACCGTGCGCGGCGCGGGCCGCGAACAAACCGTCATTCACGGCACGGGATTCGCTGCTGATGCCGGCGTGTTGCCGGCGCCGCTGGTCACGATGGCGTCGCACAGCCGATTGCAGTACCTCGGCCTCGATGGTGCGGTGGCCGGCACGCCGAATGCCGACGGCACACTTGTGCGCCTGGAGACCGATGCCACGGACATCCTGCTGTCGGAATGCGCGCTGCATGCCGACAGCGAGGACCCGGTGACCGATGCCCCGCTGTACCGGTATGCCGTCTGGGGAGAAGGCTGCCGGCAGGTGCGGATCAGTGAAAGCGCTATCCAGGGAACGGTGCAGGTGCGGGACGCCGACCAGGTAGAAGTTGTGAAGAACACCATCACAGATGCCCACTGGCAGGGACAGGCGCTTGCGCTGTCAGGCGCGCGCTGTCTGGTGGATGCGAATGTCTTCACGCAGGCGCCGGGACGGCTGGCGTTGGCGCCGCTCGCGCGCAGTGTGATTCGCCTGAATGAGATCCACTACACCTGGCACGGCGATTGGGCGGTCGCGGATGATATCACCACCGCACCACGCGCGAAAGACAGGATCGTGCGCATGGTCACTGGCAGCACCGCCACCACCATGCGTGATCAATCACAGAAATGGCAACCGGGGAAATGGACCGGCGCCGGCCTGATGTTGCTGGAGGGTACGGGCTTCGGACAGGTGCGCCGCGTGATCGGCAATACCGCCGATACCCTCACCCTTGATCGCCCCTGGCATGCGCTGCCGGATGCCACCAGCCGCTACCTGTTAGGCTTTTTCTCGATGGAGAACGCCTACAGCTACAATTACAACAACACCATCGTGCCGTGGGATTTCACGGACAACGTCGCGACGGTGATGCAGTACCAGCGCAACCTTGGCGCGCCCATGCGCTTCCTCGGCTCTAACCTAACCTCCGCCGCCACGCCCAACGCCTTTTATCCCAGTTGGTTCAACCGCATCACCGGCTCCCATTTCAACCTGGCGGGCGCGGAATTGCGCGGGGAACAGGTTGATGGCAATACGCTGACAGCCCCCGCAACCTTCGGCAACGTGCTGGCGTCTTGCATCCTCCAGCGTCCCGGCCCTCCTCCCAGCGGCAACGCTGTCGCCGGGATCGAAGTTGGCGGCGGTCAGCAAGCGAAACACCCCGGTGTCGCCTGGTCACTGCTCTTCGGCAATGCGTTGATTGGCGTGGATCTCGGTGTCCGCATCGCCCCGGATGCGATGAGCACCTATGTGGGCAATACCTATGAGAATTTCCGCATACCCATCGTGGACCACGGCGTGGGCACCATCGCCTTGCCGCGCGTGAACCGCTATTATGACGCGAAC
>JAKIYB010000219.1:0-4557 GCA_022708765.1 Armatimonadota bacterium
CGACACGCACGGCATCACCGCCGATTACGTGAGCATCTGCAACGAGGCCGGCCACAGCAACGCCTTCACCCCGCAGGTGACGCTGAAGATGATGAAGGCGCTCATGCCCCGACTGCGGCAGCTCGGTTTCAAAACGATGGTGCAGTACCCGGAATCCGTCAATGCCGCCACGGCTGTGAAATTCTTTGACGCCGCGCGCAACGACCCGGAGGTGTGGCCGTGGATCGGGTTGATCTCCTATCACTGGTACGGCCAGGACAACCAGACTTCCATGGTGAAGCTGCGTGAATATGCGGCCGAACGCAAGCTGCCCACCGCGCAGACGGAATTCACGAACCTGACCATGGATCATCTGTATGATGATATGGTGCTGGGGGGCGTGTCGTACTGGGAGATTTACGATACGGCCTCCCCCGAATATCAGGCTGCATTGAGTCACATCAGCAGCACGTCCTACAAATATGGCCCATGGTATTGGAGTTTTCGTCAGGTGTCGCATTTCGTGCGGCCCGGCGCGGTGCGCATCGAGAGCGTATCAAGTGATCCCCAGCTTCGCTGCCTGGCCTTCGAACAGCAGGAACGCCAGGTGGTGGTGCTGATGAATATCAAGCGGCCTTTCACCCCGCGCGTGACGACGGTCACCGGCCTGCGCCCCGGCACGTATGGCGTGTCCCACACCGTCGGGTCATCCGGCGTGACGGACGAACTCGGCGTGCGCACGGTCGGTCAGGACGGCACGCTGACGGTGACGGTGAAAGGCGACTCGACGCTGACGATCTACAGCCGTGACGCCGTCAACCGTCCACCAACCGTTATCGAATGGCGCTCGCAGCCGGATTTCCTCAAACTGCCGGCCACCACGCTCACCCTGCGCTGCGCGGCCACCGATCCCGAGCGCGACATGCTCACCTATGCCTGGTCCGTGGTGTCGCAACCGAAAGGCGCAGCGGTGACGCTGGCGCAGCCCACCGCCCCCACGACGCGCGCGGACGGGCTGACGGTGCCGGGCCCTTACCATTTCCGCATCACCGTGCGCGACGGCGCGCACACGGTGACGCGAGATGTGATGCTGGGCGTGTTTGACGGGAATCAGCCGCCGGTGCCGGTGGACATACATAACCGGATACCCGTCTGGGTGCGCGTGAAAGACGGCGGCACGCAACTGCGCGGCGGCGCGTGGGATATTGAACGGGATCCGCTCACCTTCAAATGGTCGGTAGCGCGTCAACCGGCGGGCGCGGCGGCCGTGCTGGAGACGCCGGATAAAAATGGGTGTAAAGTGACGGGCATGACGGTGCCCGGCGACTACGTCTTCCGTTTTACCGTCAGTGACCCCGCCAACACGGTCTCGTATGAGCACACGGTGCCGGTGTATCCATAACACCAGGAACGCGCAAACGCCGCGATGATGCCAATGCAGGGATCTCCGCTCCGCATCGCGCGCAGGTTGGATATTCGGCCATGACTGGCGCGTGCCGGCTCGCGTATGCGGAAAAGACATGCGGAGGGACATGCCATGTGGCCGCATCTGTGGTACGGCGGTGGCGGCTGGTGGGTGGTGATGCTGTTGAGCATGCTGCTCTTCTGGACCGCCATCGGAATCGGGCTGTATCTGCTTTACCGGGTGGTGGCGCGGCAGGGCGCCTTCACGCCGCCGGCGATCTCCGGCGACACGCCCCGCGCGGTTATTGACCGCCGTCTGGCCGCCGGTGAGATTACGCTGGACGAATATCGCGCGCTGCGGGAAACGCTTGATCAGCCCTGAGGCGCATGGTCGCCACTCTTGACGGCGCCTTGTTGCTGAAAACCGCCCTCAGGGTGTATGCTCATGCAGAGAGCGTGGGCCCGGAACGGTCGCGCTAACGCTGATCAGGAGATCCTGCCATGCCATCCGCCGTACCCCTTATCTGGGTCGAAGCCGGTGAAATATCCCCGCACACGCACCATCGCGTGCTGCTGCTCAGCCATCACTACCCCCCCAGCATAGATCCCGGCGCGCGGCGCACGGACGGCTTCTTGCTCTGGCTGCCGAAATACGGCTGGGAACCCACGCTGATTACCGGCGGCTGGAACAGCGGCAAGCGCAACGTGCTGGAAGTGCCGCACGAGGGGCTGATGCACCGCCTGCGGGCGAAGATGAAGCCGGGCAAGCCGAAGCCGGAGGCGGCTGCCTCCAGCTTCGCGGGCATCGGCCAGGCGATGGCCGACTGGTACGATGCGCACATGGGCTGGACATCAAAAGTGATGCGCGAGGCGATCGGGCGTTACCAGAAGCGGCGCATTGACCTCGTCTGCGCCACCGGGGCGCCCATTGCGCTGGCGTATGCCGCCCAGCAGATCTCCACCGTGCTGCGCTGCCCCTATGTGGTGGACCTGCAGCACCCGCTGCCCGACTACCTGGCGGACGCCTCGCCGCGCCACTGGCTGATGAAAGCCATCGGCGAGGCGACGGCGGTCACCGTCGCCTCGCCGGCCTGCGTCACGTCCACCCTCACCCGCGCGCGAAAAATGAATCCGCCAGTCTGCGTACTCGGCGGTATCTGGCATCGCGAGATGGTCGCCGCGCGGCCTACCGAGCAATTCACGCTGTTGCACGCCGGCACGCTGCACCGGCAGGCGCGCAACCCCGAGGCGCTCTTTGAGGCGCTGGCCACACTGGCGACGGAGATCCCGGAGTTCCGCAAGGAGACGCGCGTGCGCTTCATCGGCCCGGACAGCCAGTATGCCACCCTGGCCCCCGCCTATACAAACGTCGCCGACTTCTGCGAGTTGGAAGACACCATGCCTTTCCGTGACGCGCAGCAGGCGATGCAGGAAGCCTCGGTGCTGCTCATCCTCAACAGCGAACGCGAGCGCTATGCCGAGCCGATCACCGGCAAATTCTTTGATTATCTGCCCTTCGAGGCACCGATTCTTGCCATTGGCGGCACGCCCGGTCTCCCGGTTGAACTGCTGGCGTGGACGGGCGCCGGCGGTTGGGCGGGCTCGGTGGAGGAGATCACCGAGGCCATCCGCGCCCACTACCTCGCCTGGAAAACGGCGAGCGTGGTACGCGCCCCGCGCGACATGGACGCGCTGGCCTTCCTATCCCAGCGGCGCATGGCCGGCGAACTCGGCGAGCTCTTCAATGCAATCGGCGAACACCGCGACCTGGTGCTGCAAGGCGTCCATCCCTGGTCCGGCGCCGACGCCAACCGCCAGTTCACCGATGGCCTCTCCTACAAGCCCATGTCGCTGGAAGACGGGTGACACCCCAGTCCGCGAAGCTCAACCCTTTTACGGCTCTCCTCGTGCCCGTGGGCACGAGGAGAGCCATATCCACTATTGTGCCGCCTCTCCACCTTCTGTTTATCGCGCAAAGCGGAAGGCATGGGGTGTAGGGCCGCGAATAAAAGCAGCATCACCTTTTTCGGAGGACCATCATGGCCAGCAATTACGTCGCCGAAGCGGAAATTCGCCTCTATCGGGGCAAGCCCACCGTGTTTATTGACGGAGCGCCGACGGCGCTGCCCACCTATAGCCCGGTGAGCTGGCGGGGCGACATCCTGCAAAAGGCGGTGCCGTGGTTTTTCCCGCACGGCATGGGCGCCTACATGCTGGGCATCCCGCAGACGAAAAACGCGAAGGCCTGGGGCGATTCGCCCTTCTTTGAAGGCGATAAAGTGACCGCCACGCCGACGGTGGAGTTCGCGGTGGACATGGACGCGCAGGCGCAATTCATCCTGAAGGGCGATCCGGGTGCCTACCTTATCATCCGCAACGGCCCCACGCACACCCCCTCCTGGCGGCGGCTGCATGAAGATCAGCTTTTCGTGACGGAAGCGGGAGAGATGATTGACCATCCCTCCATGGCCTCCGATCTCTACTGGGACGTCTTCGCCGAGGGGCTGAAGGCAATGGTGCAATACTGTGAAGGCCGACCGTGGGGCGGGCGCATCATCGCCTACTGGTTCGGCTTCGACGGCGAAGGCACCTGGCCACCGCTCTTCGGCGGGTGGCTCTTCGACCACGGCCCGGCGATGACGGCGAAGTGGCGCGCGTTCCTGCTGGAGAAGTACGGCAGCGACGCCGCGCTGCGCGCCGCCTACGGTGACGACAGCCTGTCGCTGGCGACAATCGGCGTGCCGACCGACAAACTGCGCGGCGACGTGATGGACGTCTCCGCGCTGCGCTACTGGCAGACAGGATCGGACAACGCGCCGCTGCGCGATTACTTCCTGCTGCAGCGCGACCTGCTGCACGCCGGCGCGAAGAAGGTCTTCCAGGCGCAGCGCGAGGCGACAGAGCGCAAGCGCATCTTCCTCTCCGACACCTTCAAACAGCCGATGATGGGCTGGTCGAATTACGGCTTCTTTGACCCCGGTTTCGCCTGGCCACTGGCGTTTCCCGAGGTGATGGCGGGTTCCGGCAGCTTCGGCGTGGCCGATCTCATCAGCGAACCGGGCTGCGACGGGCTGGTGACGCCCATTGATTACCAGGTGCGTGGTACCGGCGGCACCACCGAGCCGGAAGGCGCGGTGGACAGCACCGTGCTGCGCGGAAAATTCTTCATGGCGG
>JAKIYB010000219.1:4704-7416 GCA_022708765.1 Armatimonadota bacterium
CATGGTGCTGGATGACGCCGGCGCGCTGGACACCAACGGTTCCGGCAACTACTTCAACGAAGCAGTGATGTGGGAGGAAAAGCTGGGCATCAGCCGCTGCGGCGTGCCGTATCGCATCTACCTGTTGGAAGACCTGCTGCTCGAAACGTTCCCGAAGCACCGCGTCTTCTACTTCCCCACCCTTTTCCGCGTGACGGACGCCAAGCTGGCAGTGCTCAAAGAGAAGGTCTTCCGCGACGGCCAGGTGGTGCTGTGGGGGCCGGGGTCGGGCATCAGCGACGGGAAGACCATCAGCGCCGAACACGCGTCGCGCCTCACCGGTTTCCAGTTTGACATGCTGGACATCAACTTCACCCGCCGCGTGCACATTCAGCGCTTCGACCATCCCATCACCGACGACCTCGCCGCCGACGTCATCTACGGCAGCCCGCTCTCCTACGGCCCGGTGCTGTATCCCATGGACGGCATTTCGCTGGGGCTGGCGTGGACGAAGATGGGGAAGACATACAGCGGCCTGTCGGTGAAAGACATGGGCGCGTGGACCTCCGTCTTCACCACCGCCGTGCCGCTGCCCGCCGACCTCTGGCGCGGCCTCGCCCGCGCCGCCGGCGCCCACATCTACTGCGAGAGCAACGACATCCTCCTCGCCGACAGCACCATCGTCGCCCTCCACTCCATCCAGAGCGGCGAGAAAACCATCCACCTTCCCGGCACCTACGACGTGGAAGACGTCGTGACCGGCGAAATGGTGGCGCAGGGCGTGGATACGATCCGCTTCACGCTGGACGCGCCGGAGACGCGGGTGTTTCGGCTGGTGTGATTGTTCACAATGTTAGTTATTCGTAGTAGCGCCGCAGCCTGAGCAAGGCGCGTCAGATTTTTACACCGGATTGCCTATCCGGACGCGCCTTGCCGCGGCCGCGGCGCTACTACAAACGATTTAAGCCAATCGCGTATGCTTGTGTATCCCTCCTACCTCCTCAACACCGCCACTCCAAAACGTTCCAGGGTGATGGAGCGATCTGCGGGCTGGCCGGTGAGCAGGTTCGTCAGGCCCGCGGGCAGGTTGACTTTCTTTTTCTCCTGGGTATGGTTGAGGAGGAAGAGAATTTCCTTGCCGTCGCCTTTGCGCACGGAGAGCTCCACGCCGTCCGGCAGGGAGATTTCCGCCGGGGCAACGCGCGCCTTGATGAGCAGGTCGGCGATGAGCGCGTCGTAGAAGGCCGGCTCCTTCACCACCGTACCCACATAGTAGCCCACGCCTTTGCCGAAATGGTGGCGGGTGGCGGCGGGAAAATCAGGCAGGTGCCATTCCTTGAACGCCCCCAGCGCCTCCGCGCCGCGCAGGGTGATCCAGTCGGCGTAATGGATGGCGGTGAATTCGCCCGCCAGAGGCGCACGGCCGTGAATGGTGAAGCTCAGCTCGTTGGCGATGGATTCGTATTCTTCGATCTCAATCCCCAGCACCTCCGCCAGCAGGCCGGGCAGCGTGCGCGCGTGGCAGAGGTTCGTCTCGTCCTTCACCCCGGTGCGGCAGTCGGTCAGCAAGACGCCGCCATTCTCCACGTAGGCGCGCAGGCGCTCGGCCAGCGCGTCGGGGAGGATATGCAGATCCGGCGCGACAATCGCTTTGTATTTACTGTAGTCACCGGTCGGGGCGATGAAATCCACGTTGATGCCGGCGCGGAAGAGGGCGTCGTAGTAGCGCTGCAGCGCGGTGTGGTAGTTGTTCTCCCCAAAGCCCGGCTGGAAGCGCAGCGCCCAGATGCTCTCGTAATCGTAGATAAACGCCACCTCGGCTCGCACGGTGGTAGCTTCCAGATGCGGCGCCAGCGTGTGATACTCGTGCGCGGTCTGCGCGGCTTCCTTATAGCGGCGCAGCGGCTTGCCGTCGTGCCCCAGCAGGCCGTGCCAGTACTGCTCGCGGCCGGCGGTGCAGGTGCGCCAGCGGAACCACACCTGCCCATCGGCGCCGTGCGCGAGCTGCTGGTAGGCCACTAAACGAATTTCCCCCGGCCACGGGTTGCGCCCGAAGGAGCCCCAGCCACCCGGCCCGGCGGTTTCCTCCATAATCCAGTAATTCTTCCCCTTCAGCCCGCGCATCAGGTCACCCATCGCCGCCGCGTTGGTCATCACGCGAGGAGCGCCCCACACCGGATAATTGTCCCAGCTCACGTGGTCCAGATCCTCGGCGAGGTCGTAGTAGTTGAGGTCGCTGAAGAAGCCCATGAAGTTGTGGGTGATGAATTTGTCGGGGAAATACTCGCGCAGGATGCGCACCTGGTCGCGCTGGAAGCGCACGTTGAGCCAACTGTAGAAGCGCTGCCAATCAAGCAGGGCGCTCGGATTATGTGTGCTGCCCTCCACTGGAAGTTGAATTTCACCCCACGTGCCGACGAAGTGGCCCCAGAAATGCAGACCCCACGCGCGGTTCAGTTCGTCCAGCGTGCCGTATTTCACGCGCAGCCAGTCCTGGAACTCCGCCCGACAGGTGTCGCAGTAGCACATCGGGTGGCCGAATTCGTTGTCCGTCTGCCAGCCGATGACGTTCGGCGCATGCTGAAAATGCTCGGCCATGGCGCGGGTGATGCGCTCGGAGAGCAGGCGGTAGGCGCCGCTGGTAAAGCAATTGTTCTTGCGCACGCCCCACACGATGCGCTGGCCGTTCGCCTGCGTCGCCAGCGTCTCCGGGTATTTGCGCGCGCACCAGGC
>JAKIYB010000021.1:0-13148 GCA_022708765.1 Armatimonadota bacterium
CGGCGGCGAGAGCGCGCTGGCAGGACGGGCAAATGATTTCGCCGGATGGCATCCATCTGGCGCTTGCGGTGGATCTTGACGATGCGCTCTATCTGCCGGTACTGCGCGACTGCGATCAGCGGACATCCGCCCAGTTACAGGCGGCGATTGAGGAGACAGTAGCGCTGCTCAGCCGACAGATGTTGCCGCCGGACCGGCTGGCCGGGGGCTGCATGGCGTTGAGCAACCTCGGCATGTATCCCCTTGATGCCTTTGATCCCATTATCTTCCCCGGGCACAGCGGCATCCTGGCACTGGGCGCCATTCAGCGCGTGCCGATCATCACTGGAGAGCAGCTTGTCATTCGTCCGGTGCTGCGCGCGACGCTGGCGGTTGACCACCGCGCCATCAATGGCCGATTAGCCGCCGCCTTTCTGACCGACATCAAACAGCAAATCGAGGAAATAATATGAGCGCTTCGGTGGATTTCCAGCTTCAGTTATATCGCACTATGGTGACGATTCGCCACTTTGAAGAACGCGTGAAGTTTCTCTTCCTGGAAGGCATCATGCCCGGCACCATTCACCAGTACCAGGGCCAGGAGGCGGTGGCGACAGGCGTCTGCGCCGCCTTGCGCGCGGATGATGTCATTACCAGCACCCACCGCCCGCATGGCCACGCTATCGCTAAAGGCCTGACCGTGGAATCTATCATGCACGAGTTGTTCGGGAAGACCACCGGCTGCTGTCGCGGCAAAGGCGGCTCCATGCATCTGGGCGATTTGGAGAAGGGCATGGTGCCGGCCATCGCCATCGTCGGCGGGGGCATTCCCGTCGCCACCGGCATCGGCCTGGCGTTCAACATGAAGCAGGAGCCTCGAGTCGCGGTCTGCTTCATGGGCGACGGAGCGACCAATGAAGGCACCTTTCACGAATCCATCAACATGGGCGCCATCTGGTCGCTGCCGGTGGTCTACGTCATCGAAAACAATCTGTACGGCGCTTCTACCCCGATCAGCCAGACGGCGAAGGTGGCGCATCTCGCCGACCGCGCCTGCGCATACGGCATCCTCGGCGTCACCGTGGACGGCAACGACGTGCTGGCCGTTTATCACGCCGCGCGCGAAGCGGTGGAGCGCGCCCGCGCTGGCGACGGCCCGACGCTGCTGGAGGCCGTCACCTATCGCATTACCGGCCACTCTCGCCGCGACCCCTGCCTCTATCAACCGGAAGAAGAGCGGAAACAGGCGCTGGAGCGGGAGCCGCTTTGCCGCTTCGCCACCGCGTTGCTGGCCGCCGGCGTTGACCAGGTGGTGCTTGATGCCATTATGGCAGAGGTAGATGCGGAAATCGAAGCCGCCGTGCGGTCAGCCATTGCCGCTCCCGATCCGCGTCCGGAAGACGCGCTGGATGGCGTGTTCGTCTGAAATGTTTGAAATGTCCGGGCAAGTTGTGCTGTCCGGTGAAGGTAGAAGCTATGCGACACGTACTGCTACTCGTGTGCCTGCTCTGCGCGGCCTTTGCCGCCTGGGGTCGTGAGACCGCGCTGCTCAAGCCCGCTACCGCGGGCGAATTCCGTAAGCAGTTTACCTTTCTCACAGATGGGTGGCAGGCTGAGGCACGCGGGCTGGTTGGTACCAGTCCACGATACCACTCCCTGCCGGATACCGCGTTAGAAAGCTTTCCCGATGACCCATGGACCTATTTCACCGTGCATCCCGTCAATCTCTGGCGGTATGCTATCGCCGGAGAACCGGAGTGGACGGACTACACACTGACGGCCACCGTCACCGTGCAGGAATCCGCGCCGCTGAAGGGATTCCGACCGGGATGCTACTTCTTCAATTACCAGTGGGGGCGGGAGGCTATCGGCTCCGACGCCGGCTTGATTGTCCGCTATACCGACCCAGACAATTACTACATGGCGCGCATCTCCACCGGTTATGATCACCTGGAACTCTGGAAAACGCATGGCGGGGTGGTGCGTGTAGCGCCATGCCAGTTTGCGCCGAATCGGGCATACACCATACGCGTAACGGCCAGCGGGCGATGGATCACCGTGGCGGTGGACGGCAAAGAGATCATACGATATGCTGACCCGGTGATGCCGCTGCGCCATGGCCGGGCTGGTATTGGCGTGCGGGAGAGTCGCGTGCGATTTGATAATATCCAGGTGCTGCCGGCTGCGCATTCTGATACCCCGCTCCCGGTGCATGAGCCCCAATTTTCCCTCCGAAAATGGGTAGATCGTGACTATATCTTCGATGGCGATGAACCGATTGGCTTCATTTTTCCTGGTCCGAATGGCCTAGCCTTCGCCGAAGTGAAGCTGGCGCCGGGGTTGATGCCGCTGCTCACCCCGTATGCCGGTATGCAGTCGTACAGTTACGCACCTGAATATACGCACACAGTGACGCGCAAAGGTAAGATCTTCGCCATCACCTTCAAACTGCATGAGAAAGACGGCGGCTTCGCCTGTGAGGCGGATTGGACGATCACCTACGACCCGGCGCGCGGCTATGTCTGGGACAAACGCGCCGTGGTGACGGTACTGAAGGACAAGGCGCTTACCTCGTGGCCGGAATTGGACGATCCCTTCTTCTATCAACTCGTCGCGCCGGTGACGGATAAACTGCCGAAGTGCAACGATGGCTTGAACTATTGTCTCAAGCAGATCGCTGACGGCACAACAGTCGCGTATCCAGCCGCCACTCACATCTGGGGCGATGGGGTGGGAGGCATCGAGAACGGACCAAAAATGGCGATTCGCCCTGGAGGCTGTGTCGTGACTACCGTGGATGGTTGGGGTGTGGTGACCGAGTTGCCGGCTGATAACACGCATCGCCATACCACCGGCTATTGCCACTGGGGATTGGATCAGCACATTAAAACACTGGAGACGAAGGCGCCGGCTCAGGGCGATGTCTATACCGGGCATGTCCGTTTCTCGCTCTGGACTCCGGAACGCGTGCGGCAGGAGATGGCGCGCAGCGTGTTCCTCCAGAAAGCCATGAAGCCTACATACGACCAGACCCTGTCGCCATACCTGATTGCCCATACCGAACCGGTGAATCACTGTGCGAATCTCTATCCCGGATTAACCGGGGAAGCCGTGCGCCTGTGGACGGGTAACTATACCATAGATCGCGCGGTCGGTCGCGGCGACAATTCCGCCATGCGCGTTGACGCCGGGACGATTACGAAACGCCTGAACGGCGCCTGGGGTGATGATCGTCCGAATGTCTGGCTTGGTCCGACCTACTGGACCGGTCCGTATCTCGCGCCGCGCTACCGGTTCGGAATCTGGGTGAAAGCGGAAGCCTTCACCGGTAAGGTAGTCTATCAAGCGGATAGCTGGGATTGGGTTCCGGAAGCGAGAGCTAAATTCCCTGTCGCACGGGCGGAACTGCCCATTCAGGGAAAGTGCGACTGGACGTATCTCTCCTTTGAAACATCCGCCCCCCGACAGGTGTTCAACTGGTCTCTCCGCATTGATCCCGTGGGCACGGGCGTAATCTGGGTGGACGATATTGACGTAACGCCGCTGGCGAAATGAGAGGTGTGAAATGACGGTATTACGATGCGCCATGCTCTGGTCTCTGGCGCTGGCGCTCATGGGAAGTGTCATGGCGCAAACACTGCAAACCTTTACGATCAAAGACTATCTCCGTCACCAATGGACGGACGAAATCGTCCAGTTCCCCATCGCGTATCGCGGTGAACTGCCGCCGACGCTGACGTTGACGGATCCCGCCGGCGTTTCGCTGCCATGCCAGCTCACCGGGCTGTCGCGTAAAGGTGGAAAGGTGACCGGCACGGCCTGGACGGTGGTCTCGCTGCCGCCGAAAGGCGAGGTGACGCTCCACCTGCGGGCGGGACAATCGGCACCGTCCGACCTGCGCCTGCGCACGGAGGGAGAGGCATATCTACTCGGCAACGCGCACCTGACGCTCCGCATCCCTCGCCTGCCTGGGGCGCTGGCGCAGCCTGTGGATTTGACCGCGCTGCCGGCCCCGCTGCTGGCGGTTAGCGACCAGCGCGCCGCGGTCTGGTATGGGCAGGGACGGTGGGTGAACGCTGGCGAACCGCTGCGCGTGAAAGAGGCCGTCACCAGCATCGTAGAGGAAGGCCCGGTTCGCGTGACCGTGCGCTATCGCTTGACCTTCACCGACAACCGCTACTATCAGGCGGACATCACCCTCGGGGCGCGGCAGGGTGTTGCGCTCTTCACCGACGAGACGGACATGGAAGCGCCAACGGCGGCGTTCCGCTTCTCGTTCCAGCCTGGGCTGGGCGCGGATAGGATTTATTGGCGCAACAACTGGTTCGCCGATCAGGCCAAAGGCCTGGTGCCTGCACCCATTGACTTCACGAAAGAGCAGGTGCTGTGTCATATGCGTCCGTGGAGCTACTGGTGGGCGAAGGACTTGACGATCTCCGTGGGCTTTTTTCAAGAAGGCGCGGAGCCATTTATCGGCGTCATGACCATGCGCCCGTCCCGCTGGACGCCCTACGGGTGGGACGCCGTGGAGCGCACGCAGATTCCCGTCACCGCCCGGCCGGGCGGACAACTCGATCTTAACCTGGCGTTGCTCGCGTGGACGTATCCCAAAGCTGATCCGAGCAAGGTGACCCCCATCGAAGCGATTGGCCTGCAGTACTGGCAGGATACGCTGGCGAAGCAGAACGGCAGTGACGGCGCGTTGACCGTCATGCCGATGCATCGCGAGTTGGGCATCACCGTGGGCAGCGTCACCGAGCACGTAACGAAGGCCGACACCACCGCGAAGCTGCGCCGGCAACTGGTAAAATACAGCCAGTTTCCGCTCGATGACGTGAAGGAGTTTGCGTTTGATTATCGTCCGGCGAAACTTAAGCGCGCCCATCCCTTCCTGCTCTTCACCCAGGCCGATATTGACCGCACGCGCCGGCAGGCTGTCGCCATACCTGCCCTCAAGGAAGAAATCGCCAGAGCGCTCAAACAGGTGAATGCGCGGGGCATGGACAGAATGCTCGCGAAGATACAGTCGTCATCTGACGGGTGGCAAACCTTCTACCGGGAGGATTTCCTTGCCGGCGCGCTGCATTACGGCGCCGCCGCCGAAGCTTTTATTGGCTCGGACGATGAGCGTTATGGTGTCATCCTGGCCGCCGGATTGAAAGGAATGGCGCGGATGAATGTCAAGGATATCCTCGATGCGCCCTGGCGGCCGGATTTAGGCGGGTATGCCCATGTCTACCCCGGCAACTGGACGCGGCTGCTCTTCGCGTATGATGCTATCGCCGACGCCGGTTACCTGACGGATGAGGACAAGGCGGACATTGACGCGGCGCTGGTACTCGGCGCCCACGTTCTTGCGCATCCGGATTACTGGAATCCCGCGCGGGGGCTCTGCAGCGCCAATCCGAATATGACCGCCCTCATCACTCTTCCCCGCGGGCTGATGGCCCTCTATCTGGACGGACATCCTCGGGCCGACCGCTGGTTGAAGAGCGCCGAGGATGAACTGCAAGCAGAGTTGAAGGCCTGGATTGCCCCTGGCGGCGCGTGGATTGAATGCCCCGGTTACCAGGGCGCGTCCTTGGATCCGATGCTCCCGCTGATGCAGGCGCTAAAGAACGTGAAAGGGCGGAACTATTTCGCGGATCCACGCTTCAAGGCGACGATGGACTACTACGGGTTCCTGCTCACCCCACCGGATCGGCGCTTCCCGCCCAATAACACCGCCGGATTGCCCTCGCCACGCATCCTGCCCAGCCTGGGCGATATGTGGACTGGTGCGACGACGGTCTTTACCGGCTGGACAGCGAAAGCCATCGCGGATGCCGACCCGGTGTTCGGCGCGCGGCAACAGTATCACTGGCAGCAGCAGCTCATGCCGCATGGCACCATGTATTCATCAGGATATACGCCGGCGCTCACCAATCCGGAACTGCCGGCCGCGCCGCCAGTGGAGCTCTCCCGCGCGTTCCCCGGCATGGGCAGCGTCATGCGTTCATCGTGGACGGATCCGAATGCCAGCTACCTGCTGCATCGCACCGGCGAGTTCATGCATCATTACCATGACGATTTCAACTCGCTGATTTACTATGCCAAAGGCGCGCCGCTCTGCGCCGATTTCGGGAATCTGTACCAGCCGCATCAGCGTGGCGAAGCCTGGTACCACTCCCGCGTGAGTTTCAACGCGAAGGACAATCCGCCCTCGCAGGCCAATCAATCAACCGGCAGGCTCGTGGAAACCTGCTTCCTGCCGCGCACGCTGGATTACTCGCACGGGCAGTCGGCGGGAGTGGGGAAACAGACGGCCAATCGCCACCTGCTGCTGGTGAAGTCCGCTGACCCGATGGGCGCTACCTACGTGGTCATGCGAGACGCCACCACGGATGGCCCAAACGAGCGAGAATTTTACTGGAATCTCTGGTGCCTGTCGAAAGAGCCGCAGATCGCCGGTAATGTCGTGCGCTTCCCCGGACAGCTCGGTGTGGGCCTGGATGTGCACCTCCTCTCCCCGGCAACACCAAAACTCGAGATAGATAAGTGGGATTGGAAACAGTATATCGGCACCTGGGGCAATTTCACCGAAGAACAGTACGGCTTGCATGTCCACAAGACGGGCTCCGCTGAAGACTATGTCGCGGTGTTGTATCCGCGCTCAGCGGGGCAGGGGCCTGCGCGGGTGCGCGCGGAGGCGTCCGTGGTCAACGCGCGCGGCAACGCACAGGTGTTGACCATCACGCACATGGAGGGGGAAGACACCATCCTTTTCTCGCCGCAAGCGGACGCGCTGCACTTCGGCAAAGCGGAACTCGCCGGTCGCATCGCCTTTGTCCGCCGATATCAGAACGGCGCGCTCCGCCTGGCCACTGTCAGCGGCAAGTGCGCGGTGACCCTGGATGAATGGTCGCTGCACAGCGACGGGCCCACCGCCATCGAAATCATCGGAAAGCAGGTGACCGGCGAAAGCAACGGCGCCGCGCACGCGGCGCAAATCGTATTGCCGGCCGCCACCGGCGCGGTGACCGCCACCCTCGACGGCAAGCGCATCCGGGTCAAACGGGAAAAGAACGTGGTATCGCTCAATCTTCCCGCGGGCGCGCACACCTTCACGCTGGCGGTGAAATAGCGAATGGGAAAGGGTTGGTATATGGCACATCTGTCAATTGCGGAAGCGCTGCGGCAGGGGTTGCGGGAGGAAATGGCCCGCGACGAGCGCGTCTTTTGCATCGGCGAAGATATCGGCATTCCCGGCGGGTGGGGCGGCGCGTTTACCGTCACGCTGGGACTGGAGCAGGAGTTCCGCGCGCGTATGATTGATACGCCGATCTCGGAGGCCGGCTTTTTCGGCGCGGCGCTGGGGGCGGCACTGATGGGCCTGCGTCCGGTAGCGGACGTGCAATACAGCGATTTCCTCTTCTGCGCGATGGATCAAATCGTGAATCAGATCGGCGTGATGCGCTACATGTCCGGCGGCAAAGTGACCGTGCCGCTGGTGATGCGCGCGCCGGTAGGCGCCACCGGGCGCGGCGCGCAGCACGCGCGCAATCCCGAGGCGATCTTCTACGGCGTGCCGGGCATCAAAATCGTCTGTCCGGCCACCGCGTATGACGCCAAAGGGTTGCTGAAAGCCGCCATCCGCGATGACAACCCGGTCCTGATGTTCGAGCACAAGTCGCTGTACGGGTCGAAGGGGGCGCGCGCTGAATCGGGCGCGCTGGACGCCTCAAGCGACATCCCCGACGATGACTACATCGTGCCTATCGGCAAGGGGATCGTCCGCCGGGAGGGCGGCGATGTTACCGTCATCGCTAACCTGCTGATGATGCATCGCGCGCTGCAGGCCGCCGAGGAACTGGCCGCCGAAGGTATCAGCGCGGAAGTCATAGATCCGCGAAGCCTGGTGCCGTTCGACTGGGAACTGGTGGAGCAGTCAGTGCGGAAAACCGGGTATGCGGTGGTGGTAGAGGAAGGTCCGCGCACCGGCGGCATCGGCGCGGACATCGCCGCCACGCTGGCGGAACGCTGCTGCGATTACCTGCTGGCACCGGTGGCGCGCGTCGCCTCCCCGGATATCCCGGTGCCCTTCGCTCCGCCGATGGAAGACTACTACCGTCCGGATGCCGCCCGCATCACGCGGACGGTCCGTCAACTGCGCGACGCATTGCCGGCGTGATGGGCATGCGGCTCAGTCTTCGGCAGGTTTACCCGCGGCGGATGGCGCCGGCTCTTCCAACTCCGGCAGCGCCTCCGTCGCGACAGGTTTCACCTGGAAGACATTGCCGACGATGCGCACGATGCGCACGGTGGCGAAACGCGGAATCGCTTCGTGGTCGGCGCTGCTCGCGGGCGTCAGATTGCGCGAGCCTCCCGCCACGTAGGCCACTTCTCCGGTGCCGGTTGCGGGAATCGCCACCGTGACTTCCGCTTCGGTACCGATGAGTGTGTGCAGGCGCACTTCGCTGCTGCTCTGGAAGCCGGCAATCACCCGGTTAAAGAAGAGGACGATGAGCCACGCCAGCAGAAAGCCCATGCCCAGGGCGATCAGCAACGGCCACACCGGACTCAATGGCGCCCAGGCCTTCGGCCAGAATTCGCCGAGGAGCGTGTTTAGAATCAGCCCGGACGCGCCGAACGCCGTCAGGAAAAAGGCGATGACCAGCGGGGAGAACGGGCCGAAGAGCAATGTGGTGCCGCCGGCATCTACACCGGACGCTTCACCATGCCCTCCAGCGCCATCCACGCCATAATCATGGCTGAAATCTCCCGAAGCATCGCCGGCATGCCCGGCGGCGGAAAACTCGCCCAGGATGAAGGCAATGATGGTGTAACCCACACCGACGGCGAGACAGATCCAGTATGCGGCAATGAGCATCGCATCCATTTCGATACCCTCCTTTGCATGGTAAAAAAATTATACCATGAATTTGATTTGTCCGCTATCGGGGCAGGCGAGATGTTTAGGCGTTACCTCCGGGCAACGGGGGCAAATCGCGGCGAAGGCGGTCGAGGAGTTGTTCGACCGTCTCGCCGACCGGGGATGCTTCGTCGGCCATGAGCTCCTGATACGCTTCGGCCGTCAGTTCTTCGGTGAGCGCGGCCTCGCCCAACTCGGCCAGGCGTCCGGATATTTCGCCGTCCAAGCCTTTCGTCAAGGCGTCACGCGCCAGCGCGAGCTGTCGGCGCGCCTGGAGCAGTTGCCGTTGGTGTTCCAGTAATGCCAGCTTCATCGTCATCGCTTCCGCCAGTTCCTCCAAGCGGCGCCGGCTGGCATACATCTGCGCGCGCTGCGCGCGATACACACCCGCATGCTGACGCGCGCGGACGGCGCGGGCGGCGGCTTCACGCGCTTGCACGATGCGGTGCCGCGCCAGATGCCGTCGTGCCATCTCCACCGCGTTGGCCTCTCGCTCGATTTCCTCGGTCTCCAGCGCGGCGAGGCGGCTCTCCTGCGCCGCGCAGAGCTGAATTTCCGCGCGGGCATCCTGCAGGCGCAGCGCGGCGTCAACGCTCACGCGCTCCAAGATCTCCTCAGCACCGGCGCCTGACCGGGTGGAGCGCTGCAGCAGCCAGCGGCGCCATCGCGCGTACAGCGTCACGGTGTCTCCTCGGAACCCTCGATCGCGCCCGCCGTTCTCGGCGCCG
This sequence comes from Armatimonadota bacterium, assembly GCA_022708765.1. Classification (GTDB taxonomy): domain Bacteria; phylum Armatimonadota; class Hebobacteria; order CAIYQO01; family CAIYQO01; genus JAKIYB01. Next base: position 9,619 of record JAKIYB010000021.1, read on the forward strand.
GTGATGCGTGTCACGCCCCGCGCGGCTGTGTGTCGGGCGCGGGCGGCATCGCGGTGCGCCAGCAGGATATCGCGGCGGGCTTTCGCCTGCTGCAGCAGGTGCGTGAGATGCTTGAGCGTGGCCTTGAGCTCCGCCACCGCCTGCGCCTGCTGCGCGTGCGCGCGATCATACGACTCGGCGGTATCTTCGGCGGCGGTTTTGCGCCGCAGCGCCTCGCGTGCCAGTTCGTCATCGCCGCGCCCTATCGCCCACCGCGCGCGCGCATCCCAGCCCACGGCGGCCTTGCGTGCCTCCAGCGCCTGCATGCTCAACCGGCGCTCCGCGGCGATGGCGCGGGCGATTTCCTCGCGCGCCCGCTCTACGCCATCTCGCATCTGCGCGACCTGGTAATTCACCAGCTTCACCGGATCTTCGGCACGCGAAAGGGCGTCCTGGGCGTGTGCGCCCAACAGCGTGCTCAGTCGTTTCCACAGTCCCATGGTCATACTCTCCCACCTGTACTATTGCCCGTGGAAAACGACCCGTGCGGCTGAATTGGCGGGATAAGCGGCCAAATTGCTGAGCATGGCAGGAATTTTACCCCGAAGAGGTAATATGAAGAAAGAGAATGCGAGAATGCGGAGAGTGCCATGCCGACGATTGACGTTTACGGCGAGTTGGGGCCACAGCCCTATCCGACCGAAGCGACCACCCCGGACGCGTTCGAGCGGCTGATGACCCGCTTCAACATTGACATGACCTTCGTCGCCGCCACCGAAGCCCTGCGCGGCTCGATGAGCGACGGTAACGCCTGGCTCATGGCGCAGATCAAAGATCGCCCGCGTTTCCGCGGTCTCTGCGTGGTCAGCCCGCTGATGATGGAGGAATCGCAGCAGCAGATGCGCACCTATCTGCAGCGCGAGCTCTTCGTCGGCGCCATCCTGCACGAAGGTTACGTGCGGCGTCCGCTCAACTCCGACCCGATGCGCACCCTCACCAAGGCGCTGCTGCGTTACGACTGCCCACTCTACCTGCGCATCTCCGATCCGCGCGAAATCAACGATCTGCAGGAACTGGCGAAAGAATACCCCACCCAGCACTTCATCGTCCTGCACATGGCGGACGAACACTGGCAGATGGCGGTGTCGCTGGCGTCGAAAACCGTGAACATCTACCTGGAAACCGGTGGCATCGTCGCCGATTACGACAAACTCGCCGAAGCCGTCGAACTCATGGGCGGCTACCGCCTCCTCTTCGGCGCGGGCATGCCCCTCATTTCCCCCGCCTACGCCCTCGGCCTCATCCGCGACTCCGCCACCCCCGCGATGGAGAAGGACCGCATCCTTTCCCGAAACGCGAAGAAGGTGTTCAAGCTTCCATAGCATGGTTCACGTCAAGCATCAAGGAGGACGCAGTATGCGCGTAATCATCGCGATGGTTTTTCTACTGTTCAGTATCTGCGCTGTGAGGGCAAATGATACTGCCGTGCATGGGGCCAGTGGGACGGTCACCCCGCTTGCGGGGGAACACGCCGCCATTCGCATGGTGAATGAAACCGTTCGCATGGATATCTCCCCACGGTATTATGACGTGCAGGCGGATTTCCTCTTCCACAACACCGGCAAGGCGACTACCGTGACGATGGGTTTTCCGGAAACCGGCACCGGTGATGGGTACGCCCAGTACCGGAATCGCTCGGCTTTCCAGTATTTCCGTACCACCGTTGACGGCCGACCCGTGACCGTGCGACGGCAACCGGGCAAGGCTCCTCATGAGATGAGCTATATGGCCTGGTGGACGAAAGAGGTGTCGTTCGCGGCGGGGCAGCAGCGCCGGGTGACGGTGGCCTTCCGCGCGCCGGTTGGCGAAACGGCTGGATTTGAGCGCTGGGCACTGTATCATTTCACCGGCGGCAACTGGGCGGGCACAGTAGGCCGCAGTCGCTTGCGCGTTCGCCTCCATCTGAACGGGACGTATGCCGTGCAGAATAACATCCCCTTCGTCGAAGATGCGGACGGCTGGCATGCGACCTGGCACGATTGGGAAGCGGAAGAGACGGCCGTCATCAGCTTCCAGCGCTGCGGAGATTGGGATCTGGCGCTGCGCGGCTTGGACATACCACGAGAGAAGGATCACTATAACTGGCTCTCCCCACGCATGCGTATCGTGCACCTGCGCACGCCGGGGGTGACTGATGACGACAAATCGGTCTTCATCCCTCCAGCGTTCGCCTACACGGATCGAGAGGGGACGGTTTATATCGGCCTGTGGGCGCTGAAGGCGTTCTTCGCTGCACGGCGGCCAGATATTCCCACGACCCAATTTTCCTGGCAGGATGGGGTGAGATTCTCCTATATGGGGACGACGCTGCAATTCAAAGAAGCAGATTACTACTTCTTTCCAGACAACATGCATCCCATAACTCCACCAGTCGCTTCCAGCAACACAGTTGCGCCCGAAGTGATACTGGTGGATATGTCATCTCGCGGGATGACAGCCCACCAACCCTATGTAAAAGCCGAATCTGCCTTGCGCGCTTTGGGTGTCGGCGTCAACACGGATTACGCCAACCACCTGTTAACGCTGCAATTCCCGACACCACAAAGCTGCCTGTTTTCATACAAAGGGAAAACCTATTATGTCCAACACGAGTCCATCGTGGAAGCCGTGACCGGGAAAGCTGTAGCGCACCTGACATACCCAACACCAACGCCTATGACTCCTGCTCCTGTGCCATCGATACCCTACACTATCGGAACGCACCTCCTACTTCCCTTTGGCGAAAGTGGAACACCCGATCTCTACATTTATGATTTGGCGAAAGGAATCGAAACGGGTGAGGCAGAGATCACCGATCGGCTATTCATGACCACCTACGTCACCATGGCATCGGCCGATCAGCGTTATCTATACCGCTTCTGCACAACTCTCGTCCAGCCGGTGACGTTATCGGTTATGAAATATGATCTGCATCAGAAGAAGGCTGTCTGGCAGCGCGAACTGCCGGATCTATCAACACATAACCGTTTTGACTTTATCGCCGAACAGGATGGCAATGTCGCCCTCTACACCGCAAGGCGCCTTGACGAAGGCATCATAGACCCGGCGGAAGTGCTTCTCCTCGATGCCGAAAACGGCAACCTGAAGATGCGGTATTGGTGCTGGGTGGAAGACGCCGTGCCGGAGCGGCTGCCGCGCTGGGTGCCCGGACCGACTGATACCCGTGCATTGCTGAATGTAGATGGCCGACTGCTGGCCGGCACCTACGGGCAAGGAATCTGGCACACGGATGACGGCAAGGCGTGGTCGCGCGTGACAACGGCGAATATTCCGTCCCACATCGTCTCGCTGGGCGCCAGCCGGCATGGCGATATCGTCGCGGGCACGTGGATGCAGGACGGCCTGACCGTTCGCTCTGTTCTCGATCCGACGTTTCGCTTGCTTGCCTGGCCGAATAACCCCCGCTGGCCACGCTGGTGGAATCGCGATTACTCCCGGTGTATGACTGTCGGCTACTGCGGCGATGCGCTCTATGTGCAGAGCTACGGCGG
>JAKIYB010000021.1:13225-18517 GCA_022708765.1 Armatimonadota bacterium
CACACAACGATCCCAGCCAATGACCAGACAAATGCGGTCATCAATGACGGCGGAATCTGGACGGCTTCCGCCGATAGCAAGGCGATACGCATTCGGCACTATACCCCGTCGGGGACAGGCGATCTCGATGTGCCGGTACCCGTGCGGACAACCCGTATTCAATCAATGGCTACCGCACGCGGTTCACTATATCTGATCACCGCTGATGGTCGCCTCATCACCTGCGCTGCCGCCGATTTGCGGGAATATGGCGCTGCGCTGAAAAAGGGATTGCATCCTCTGTGGTCACCCCTCGTTACTCGCCTCCTTGGGCCATCTACAGCGAAGGAACTCGGTGACACGTTTCATCCAGAGCAATCCATCATGATCCATACCGAACAAGGGTATCAACCCTTCATTATCGTCGGCACGTCTCACGGTCCACTCTTTGTGCCGAATCATGCCGTCGGGCGAGAATCGGCAACGCTTGTTCCGTCACTTGCCGCCTATGATACTGCTTTCGCCACCTATCGCGACGCCACCGGCGAATGGCTCGTGATGGGCGGAAAACATGGCATAGTGATGCTGCCGATAAGTGTAATCAAAGCATCAAACTTCGCGGCGAGTGGTTTCGCTGTTGAGAGCGATAATGCTGCAAATGACAGATAGGGAAATGACATTGTTCCCAGGATGTTCAAGCTTCCATAGGAAGTCCATTTCAATACAGGAGTATCACACACCATGCGAATCACACCTTACGACCTGCCGACAGCGCTGCTGGTCGGCCTCCTTACGCTGCTCTGCCTGCCATTGGCAGTTCGCGCGCAGGGGAATGCGCCGGATATCCCCAGTGTCTATGACACCACCCCGGCTCCGGTGGATATTCCCGCTGCCGATCTGCTGGCCAGGGTAGAGAAGGTGAAGAACGGCCTGTTCTTCTGCGAGGATTACCCCGCCTTCGGGAAAGTAGATATTGAGTTTGACGGCTTCCTCATTCCCAATGGCGCGTATGCGACGGTCCACTGCACCTGGGCGAAACTCGTTTCGCGCCAGGGGAAAAATATCATGCGGGCGCCAACCGCGAAGGAGAAAGAAGAGGCGGTCTATGTCATCGGCTCCGTGTCACGCATCTACATGACGGATCGAAAACAGGAACCGGCTTACGCGGAAGGCAAGGCAAACCTGCGCGTCCCGTGCAAGTTCAGCCGGGTGGAATTCACCGCCGCGGAAGGCGGGGTAACGAAACAGGCCGGAAAATTCGCGGTCACCCTGAACTACTGCCGAAACAACCGGGCGTCGCTGCGCATACAGGCTCCCGAGAAAGACGAACCGATTATCGTCATCCGTGACAAGACCGGCGACCGCCTGGACGAGGACGAATGGAGCCGATGGCAAAACGGGCAGATATGGAACGTGGATTACACCATGAAAGGGCTCATTGAGAAAATCGAGGTGTTCATCCCTATCGAATACGTCTCAACAATCGTGGCGGTGATAGCCGGCACCGCGCCGGATATCATGGCGGCGTCCAGAAATAACACCGTCCCGGTGGCGAAATATGCCCGCTATATGCCGGAACCGGCGCCGGTTGCGACCGAGACACTCGATTTGGAAGCGCTCAAGGCGCAGACGAAGATGGCGCTCCAGCGCTGCTGTGATTACAACAATTTCAACGCCCCTGAACTGGTCATCACGCTGCCCCCCATACTCAACAGCGCTTTCGCGAAGATTGACTGCGGGGAGCCGAAGCTGTTTGACCCGGATGGAAAAACAGTGCCGTATCGGCTGATTGAACAACCCTCCGCGCAGCATCAGTCGCGCAATATCCGGCAGTTCTGGGGGGAGAAAAGCGGGTGGGCGGAATTCATGCGCGCCACGGGCACGGTGCGCATCCGCTATCCGGCGTCCTTTAAAGTGGTGACGGTGACCAAGGCGCAGCCGCGCGCCGGCGCAGTCGCGGTCAACTTCAGCGGCGCGCTGCTGAAAATCGCCGGCATTGACGGCATAGTCTCCGCCAACTTCCATCTGCAAGATCGCATGACGCTGGTGCGCGCGTATAACGGCGCCGGTCTCCCGCTGAAGCGGATCGAGAGTTACTCCGGTTCGAGCTTCAACAATAACGTCAACTGGCAGCACTTCGCCTTCTGGGGCAACCCCACCGAAGCGCGGGTATTCACCGTCGCCAACTGGCTGACGCTGGAATTCCCCCTGGATGACATGCCCATGCCGGCGAAATTGCCGGATACCCAGCGCGGCAAGAAGCCGGAAGGCTATCTGTAATCAACCTATCGAGCATGAAACTCCCTATCCCAAGCGTTGGGAGAGGGGGCAGGGGGTGAGGGCCGAACGTGTAAGCGAAAGTCCTGTTATACATAGTATTACTCCGCGGTATGCATGCTCATTAATTCGGTGACTGCCTCCTTTTTTGGGAGTGGAGTGGAACGGAACGGACGAAAAAGGAGGCAGTCACCGAATTACCCCTCAGCTCCTCCGCGCTCTTGCGCTCTCTGGGGTGAAATTCTGAATTCATAATCCAGCAGGAGCCTTCCGCCTCCTCGTCGTACTAACAGGCAACACAACCTTATTCAACAGGTGGACGGCATGGCGAAGAAGATATATGTGGCGGCGGTGGATCTGGGCGCGGAGAGCGGGCGCGTCAGCCTGGGCAAATTTGATGGCGCGCAACTTGAGATCGAGGTGGTGCACCGTTTTTCGAACGAGTCGGCGCGGTTGAACGGCACCCTCACCTGGAACAGCGTGGGCTGGTTCCTCAATATCCTGAAGGGCCTGCGGCTGGCGAAGGCGGAAGCGGACGGACCGATTGCCGCCGTCGGCGTGGATACCTGGGGCGTGGATTTCGGCATCCTCGACGGCAACGGCCAGTTACTCGGCACGCCCATTCATTACCGCGATAGCCGCACCGAGAGCCTCATCGAGGAAGTGACGGCGAAACACATCTCCCGTGAGGACATTTTCGCCCGCACCGGCATCGCCTTCTGGCCATTCAACACCCTCTTTCAGTTGCGCGCGATGGCGAATGCGAAATCGCCGACGCTGTATGCTGGGTCCACGCTGCTCTTCACCCCCGACCTCATCCATTACTGGCTAAGCGGAGCCATGGCAGCCGAGCGTTCCATCGCCAGCACCTCGCAGTGCATGGACGTGAATAAGGACGCCTGGGCGGCCGACCTGTTGGAAGCGCTGGATATCCCGACGGACATCATGCCGGAGATCGTGCCTTCCGGCACCGTGCTGGGGCCGTTGCTGCCCGAGATTGCCGACGAGGTGGGCATCAGCGGCATGCAAGTCATCACTCCCGCCGCGCACGACACCGCGTCAGCGGTAGTCGCCACTCCGCTTTCCTCACCAAACGCGGCGTATCTCAGCTCCGGCACCTGGTCGCTGCTGGGCATCGAAACGATGACCCCGACCGCCACCGTAGAAGCGCTGAACGCGGAATTCACTAACGAGCGCGGCATCGCCGGCACCTACCGTTTCCTGCAGAATATCATGGGCCTCTGGTTGGTGCAGCAGACCCGTGCCGCATGGGCGCGGGACGGCGAACACTTTGATTACGCCGCCCTCGCCGCCCTCGCTCAGGACGCTCCCGCCTTCCGCGCGTGGATCAACCCGAACGACCTGCGCTTCTACGCCCCGGCCAACATGGTGGAGGAAATCCGCCAGGCCTGCGCCGAGAGCGGCCAGACTGTTCCGGCGGGCGTACCCGATGTGATGCGCACGATCCTGGAGAGCCTGGCCTTCACCTACCGCGCGGCTATTGACCGGCTGGAGCGTATCAAGGGCATCCGCGTGCCGGCGCTGCATATCATCGGCGGCGGCTCGCAGAACGTGGTGCTCTCTCAGTGGACCGCCAACGCCCTCGGCCGCCCGGTCATCACCGGCCCGGTGGAAGGCACCACCATGGGCAACCTGCTGGTGCAGCTCATGGCTCTTGGTGAGATCAAAAACCTCACCGAGACCCGTCAGGTGGTGCGCAACTCCACCGAAGTGATCACCTACCAGCCGCGCGACGCCGCGGCCTGGGAGGATGCATACGGACGATTTCTGCAGGTGACGAGGCAAGGTTGACAGGCAAGGCAGATTGCATCGGCGCGGGCGCCCGGCCGTAAACGACCGCGCTACCGAGCGATGCCCTGTGAACAGGGCTTTGGCGGATAGGTCGGAACAGGGGGCGATAGCCGAATCCCAGCGTTCCCAAAAAATACGGAAGCTTTGCGATTGATCCGTAACAGCCCCCTTCCAGGGGGCGTCGCTCGGTAGACCGGCCATGTATGGCCGGGCGGGGTTGGCGGGGATAGTCTCGGTAACAGAGGAGGCGCTATGGAAAGCAGTATCCCACCACCGGTTGGATCAGCTTCAACGCCGCCTCGGTCACCATGGAAGATAATTCTACTGGTGCTCGCGGCATTGGTCGGTCTTGGGGTGGTTATTGCTGGCGGTTTCGCATTGCTGGTTGCCTATGCTTTTTCTTATTCACCATCGGCTTCGCAGCATATTCCCTCAAAGGATGGGAAATACATACTGGTCACTTCCGTCATTACCGACAAAGCCAATCCGCAATACACGCATGTGACCTTTACAGTTCAGGATGCGGCAGGCAAGACGGTCTTTTCCGAGGTAACCGGTGCGTCGGACCGTATGAAATGGCGTATGTATTGGGGTGACAACTATCGGATATGGCTGAATAGCTCTGACATCGGCTCATACTGTTGGGATCATCAACCAGGGGGCATCTGGAAACCGCGTTAATAGACAAACCTTCTCCTTATTCAGGAGACCGATATCTCCATCGTCACAATAGTTACATTTGTTTTATGCTCACGGTATACACATCAACGGTATGGAATAATATTTCATATCTCCTCTGCGCTCTCCGCGTTCTCCGCGGTGAATAGGAGTCATCATGGCACGCCAGCATTTCGAACAGAAGAACGAGCGCATTCATGAACAGTTCTTGCAATTCATGCGGGAGCATCCGGAACGGCTCAATCAGCGGCTGAACCTCTCCTGGAGCAACTGGGGGTTCGGGATGGAGCCGCTCGCACAGTCGGCGGCACGGTTGGCGAGATACGAGGTGCGCTTCATTGAACTGCACGGCAACCATTACGGCCCCGATCTCGGCTACAATATACATGAAACGCTGGCAATCCTTGGCGACCACGGCATCGCCGTCGCCGGGGTGTGCGGCATGTTCTCGGCGGATAACGACCTCTCCAGCAACCGTGCTATTCAACGGCAGGCGGCGATTGACTACCTCAAGCGCACGGTACCCTTCACCGCCGCGGTGGGCGG
>JAKIYB010000220.1 GCA_022708765.1 Armatimonadota bacterium
CGGAAGTTGCCGCGCGACGTAGGCCGTGGGCGGCAGCGGTGCCTGCTTGGCGATCTCCACCCCGCACCGGCCACAGCGCTCCGCCGTATCGCCGTTCACTTGCTGGCAGTACCAACACACCCGCATGACGCGCCTGTCTCACCCTTCGATGACAAATGTATTGAACGAATACCCCGGCAGCGTCACCGTGAAGCGCGTTCCCGCGCCATCGAAGGTCAGCGCGCGGTCGTCGGCGAAGGGATTGCCCACGACCATCGCCGTGCCGCCGTCCGGATTGGCGAAGGCCACGGCGTTGCCCGTCCACGGCCCTTTCAGACCCAGTCGAGTGGCGCCAGGCGCGATGATGGAGGAGAAGTGCTTCATCACGTAGAATTCGGGATTCAGCGTCACCGTCTTCGCCGCCGGGTCCACCGTGATCATCGCGTTCTGCCGCCAGCCCCAGGTGCTCAGGCCGCCCGGCTGCAGGATCATATTCCAGTAGACATACGCGTTGGCGCCGTTGGTGATGTAGTGGCGGAACAGGTCATAGACGTAACGCGCGTATTCCCAGGTGTTGCGTCCGTCACCGCATTCGTTCTCCGTTTGCATCAGCCGCTTCTCCGGCCAACTCTCGTGGGTGCGCTGGATGGCGCCCTTGCCGGCCCACTGGAAGCCCACGCCCGCGGTGTAGCGATACGCGTCGGGATCGCTCATTACGGTATGCGGATAACCGTCGTAATCGTCGGTGTTCAGCGTGCCCAGCCAGATTTCGCAGTCCAGCCCCTCGCGCGCAAAAAGCGGGCCAAGGTGGTCGCGGATGAAGTCGCGCATCTGCGCCCCCGTCCAGAGGCAGGAGGGGAATTTCTGGTCGGCCACCGGTTCGTTCTGCACGTGCACCTGCGTAATGTTGATGCCCTCGGCGCGGTACGCCTGCACGAATTTCAAAAAATACCGCGCGTAGGCGTCCAGATACTCTGGCTGCCAGATCATTGTGCCGTAGTTGTAGGCACGCGGGAACTTGAACCATGTCGGCGGGCTCCACGGCGAGGCGAAGAGCGCCAGTTCCGGCTGCCAGGCCATCGCCGCCTTGATGTAGGGGATAAGGCAGCCCTTGTCGCGCGCAATGGAAAAATGCGTCATGGCGAAGTCGCCAGCGGTCTCGTTCAGGCTGTACCACTCCGCGCCGTAATCGCTAGCGCCGATGGGCATGCGGCAGAAGGTGAATTTGCAGCCGTCCCGCTGGTCAAACAGCAGCCCCAGCGTCTCGTACCGCGCGTCCGCGTCCAGCCCGGAGAGGGCAATCCACCCCAGTTCGTTGAAACAGCCGCCCCACCCATCCCAGGTCTGGTGGCGCGTGCCGTCGAGTGCGAGCGCGGCTCCCTCAACGGGCGCGGATACGTCAACGGTCTGTTCCCGCCATTGGGCGGTCGGTGTCGTGGAAATCCAGCGTGTGCGCGGCATGCGGGTATCCTTTCGGTGTGTGTGTATGACTACTCCGTTATCAGTATACTCAGTAATTCGGTGACTGCCTCCCCGATGCCATCGGGGCTGGCTGTCACCGAATTACCCCGCGAAAGCCCGAACAGCCGCGTCCCTGAAGAGGGACGCCTGGCCGTACGGCCTCGCAGGGGGTATTTCAATGCCCGCATCTCCGAATGGAGCAGCATTGTATAGCGGTAGCATAGAGAGAAAGCGTATGCCCTGTCAATCCCGCGCGCGCCGGAAAAGGTGCCCTTCCGAGCGTTTTGTGGTAGACTCAGAGCAGCGTTCACTCGTGGGAGAAGACGGTATGATGCGATTCGCGATATGGCTGGCCTTATTCGGATTGTTAGTGGCGGCGCTGCCGGCTCTCGCGGCAAAGCCGCCGGCCAAGCCGAAACCGCCGGCGTCCACGGCGCAGCCGAAACCGAAGCCGAAACCGACGCCGCCTCCCCCGCCGCCGCCGCCGCCGGTGAAGGAAGAGGACATGACGCCGCCCGCCACGCCGGGTTTTGGTCTGCATGGAGAATACTTCGCCGACCCCGAAATGACGAAGCTGGTCCTCACGCGCATTGACCCGAAGGTGGAGTTCAACTGGGGCGGCGGCACACCGGGACCGGGCGTGCCGGGGGATAACTTCACCTGCCGCTGGCGCGGCTACCTCCTGCCGAAATACGCGGAAACCTATAGCTTCTGGGCCTCGGCGGATGACCATGCGCGCATCACCGTGGACGGCCAACTACTGATGACCACCTGGCCGAACGAAACCCGCAAGGACCGCAGCGAGATCGAACTGACGCCCGACAAACTCCATACCATTGTGGTGGAACACCGTGAAGGCGGCGGTGGCGCGAGCATAGCGCTCTACTGGAGCAGCAAGAGCCAGCCGCAGGAAGTCATCCCCGCCACCCAGCTCTACCCGCCGCGCTTGCGCATCGGCAAGGTGCTCTTCGCGACCGCCGGGCTGGGCACCAAAGGGAAAGTCTACCTGCAGACGCCCGCGGAGGGTGCGAAGGAACTCACCAAAGCGGGCGCGACAGAGCCGGCCATCAACTGGATGGGCGACACCGCGCTCTTCACCGCCTGCTGGCACACCAGTTGGAACGATGCTAAAACGGTGAAGAACACCGAGCTCTATAGCATGAAGCCGGATGGGGGCGACCAGCGGCGCATCACCTCCAACTTCTATCCCGACATGATGGCCTCGCTCAGCCGCGATGGTCGGCGCGTCGCCTTCGTCGCCGATACCACCAATGGCAACCGCGACATTTTCACCATGGTGATGGGCGGCCGCCCGCGCCAGCTCACCGCCGACCCGGGTATGGATCTGCTGCCCGTCATCAGCCCCGACGGCAAGCAGGTGGCCTTTCAGACAGACCGCAACGGCCGCTGGGAAATCTTCGCCGTCAACGTGGACGGCACCGGAGAAATCCAACTGGTGGACGGCGTCGCCTGGAGCCCCGCCTACAGCCCTGACGGCAAAAAAATCCTCTTCCTCTCCAGCCGCGACGGCCAGACCGACATCTACCAGATGCTGCTCGAAACGAAAGAAATCATCCGCGTCACCAACACCCCCGACGTCGAAAGCAGCCCCCTCTACAGCCCGGACGGTAGCGAAATCGCCTTCATCATGACCCACGCCGCCGGCAAATCCGACATCCACGTCATGGCCCTCGACGGCAAAGGCCTGCGCAAAATGACCGATGTCGGCAACGTTGTATCGTTCGCGTGGGGGTGGTAGATCACGCTGTTGATGGAGCAACGTCATGCGAGACTTCACAATTGGGTTATATGGCGCCGGTGCAGCAGCGGCTCTGATATGCACACTCGCCAGCGTATATTGGCTTTCAGCAAAGTGGTACGCTTATGCAATTGTCATCGGTGACTTGCTCCCCGTGGTTGGTGCAACAGGTTATTTCATCTGGAGGTGTTATAGTTCAAGGACGAATGGTATCTATGACTTTACGGTAGCGAGCCTGGCGACGATTTTACTTATCAAGATGCTGGCACTTGGTTACGAACTCTTCCGGCGGTTCATAAGCGGCGATGCCTTTGATTCCGGCAGCGTATATACCGGAAACCTTGGCCCGCTTGTTACGACAATAATTGCCGTCACTCTCGCCTTTCACGTCGCGTGGCTCATTTACCTTGGAATTCTATACACGGAAGACAGGAAGCGCAGAGTTAACGGGGACAGTTGATACCTGGCCTTGCCGCACACCGCAGTATTGTTCAGCATCACGTAGCGCTGATCATGCAACCTCGTCAGGCGTTGACTGTCCACGCTTGGTGAAGCACCCCGGCCGGAACTCTCCGCCCAAGCCCCATTCACGGGGCGCCGCTCGGTAGCCCGGCCGTTGACGGCCGGGCGGGTGGCCGGTGACAGCCTCACCCGTGTTTGTCGCAAACACCCGATTGACAAACAAACGTATTTATGCTATACTGCCGCCCGTACCGTAACAAAAGAAAACCGCACGACCTGTTCTCGCATCCGGGGAAAAAGATGTATCACCCCGCATTTCGAACATTTACATGGTGGGCGGGGTGATACGCCGGCCGGAGCTCTTCGCTCAAGTTCCGTTCACGGGGGTATTCTCTGCCCCGCAACACACACCGACGCCGGTAACACGCTACTTTACCCCGCTCCCTACCCGATCAATATCGCTCCAGCGCGCTTTCGCGCCGGAAATCAGGCGGAAGACCTGCACGCCGTCGGCGCCGCCCTGCCGGGCGCACGCCACCGTCTGCGCGGCAAGCGGATCGTCCCACCAGAGGATCGGCGCCAGCGTGGCAGCCGGCCCGATCAGTGCCCGCGCTCGCGCGGTTTCAAGGCGCACCGCCTCCGGTGAAACACCCCGGGTTAGCAGTTCATCAAGCCCGGCATGCGGTTCCGCCGGCAACCCGGCAAGCGCCAGTATCCCGACCGGACCGCGCGGCGGATCCTCCCAGGACGCGAGAACATGCAGCTCGGTATTGATCGGCGCAATGCAGTTTCGTTCGTTGACATTGCGGTAGAGCATGGGCGCGAACAGATCAATAAACGGCGCCAGTTTGACGTAATCCTGGCCGACCAACGGCGCCAGGCAGGGCGAGAACAGGTAGCCGCCCAGTTGTTTCCCCTCGCCATGCACCGCGCGCGCCAGCTCTTCGACGAAATCCGTGATCGTCCGCTGGCGAAACCAGAGCCAGTCGCAGACGCCGGGCCATCGCATGAGCTGTCCGAGCACACCTATTGGACTGCCCGCCACCTCGGGTGGCGCCAGGGGAGCCCCGGACACTAGGTGCTGATAGAGCGCGGTCACGTCGCGCTGCATCCGCTCGAAATCAAGCCCCAGCGCCTCCGCCGCTCGCGCGCAGTGCTCGCAAAAGCAGGTGCAGAATGCCTCGAGGCCGGACGCTGGGGAGGCGAAACGGATGCCATCCAGGAACACGCCCGTCACCTGCCCGCGCGAAGCGCCGCCGTTCTCCGCGCACATCCAGGCAGAGCAGTGTTGCATCGTCGCCCGGAGGCGTAAAGGCGCCCAGACACGTCCAAGCCGCCATCCCGCGCGCGGCAACAGCCTCCTGAAGCGCCGGATCGTCCCCGCCGATCACAGTGTTCCATCCCTGCGTCGCCAGCCAATCCAGGTCGGCGTCCACGCCGTCAACCGTGCCGTAGAACATGCCGCGCATCGCTCACCTTCCTTCCATGTATCAGCGGTACCGGGCCAGCACCGGCAGATGCTCGTCGGATAACTCCGAGTAACAGAAGAATGCCACGTTCTCCTGTCCCAGGCGAAGCTGGTCCTGCAGTTGGGCGTCAAGCACCATGGCATCATTCTTCATCGCCGGGTCATGCGCGCGGTCACCAGGTTTATCGCTCAACCCCTGGAAGTATTCCGCCGTCACCGTGCCCAGGCCCAGTCCCACCCAGACTGTCGTGGCCGCGTTTGGGAGCAGGGAGCGGCATTCGTCGGTTTGCCAGCGCACGAGATCGCGCGAATGGTAGTAAACCATCGGCAGGACGAAATCCACGTGCCCCCGGCGAACCCACTCGACCCAGTCCACCATGCGCCCGCGGCGGCACTGGCTGATGCTCCAGCCTTCGTAATAGGGGATCTCCGCGCGATGCGGCTCATAGTACGCCAACTCGTATGGCATGTGCGCCGCTGAAGAAAAATGCAGGCCTGGCTTCAGTTCTCGTGCCAGTTGCGCCTGCTTGCCGATCAGCGCGGTCACCTTCTCCCGCTTCCAGTCTTCCCATCCCGGTTGCTCAATCGGTGCATGGCGCTGGCAATACGCACAGTAGCAGGCTGGACGTACCGTGAAGTTGCGCCCTGTCGGCGCCTCCGGATGGTATGTCGCGCCGGTGGCGAAATAGTAGCCGTCATCCAGGGTAATGCCGTCATACGCGTAGGCCGACAGCACCCGCCGTAGTTCCTCCAGCACATAGTCGACGCACGCCGGATTCGCCGGGCAGAGCAGCGGTTGCTGTGTGCCGTCTTTGAGAACCTGTGCAAGGTCACGCAGCGTCTGGTTACGCAGCCGTCCCTTGCAGAAATCGCCATGGATGGTAAGCTCGTGACGGTGCGCTTCCTCGATCACTTCCTGAATCTTCGCGCGGTCGCGCTCATGATCCGCGGCGATGAACGGATGATTAATGCCCGCCGTCCGTAAACGCGCGATGATCTGCTGGGCACTCGCCTCCGCGGGCAAGCCATTGAACCAGATAGCCATACGACGAAAAGTACTGTTCACCTCATTACCCCTCTTCTAAATAGGATTTTGGGACACCTCACCAAATAGCCGTTCGTCACCCATTCACCAACACTCTTGTATAAACCTTTCATTCGATGTAGTTCTTAGTCGCGCCGTAGCCTGAGCAAGGCGCATCCGACCAGGAAAACTGATCGAGCGAGCCATTTGGTGCGCGGCGAACATCGCCGCGCACCAAAAGGACTACCGTACCAGACTCACCGCTCTGCATCCCACCGGCACCGTCAGCACATAGCCATCCTCCTTCCGTTCCAACGTCACGCCCGGCTGCGGTTTGGCGAGTTTCCAGGCGCCGGGAGCAGTGAGGCTCAGCGTCGCGCCGGGGAAAGGTTTCATCAGCTCGAAGGCGGGGGGCTGCAGGCCGGCGGGGAGGTCCACCGTCAGTTCCTGCGCCTTCACGCGCAGGGCGGCGGGAACCTCGGCGGCGAGGCCGTAGCCCTTGTAGCGCACGCTGCCCTTCGCGGCCAGCGAGAGCACCAGACCGGTCTTGCGGTCCTGCACCGAGGCGGCGGTGCCATGGAAGGCGGTCTCCTCGCCGGTGGCGTTCGCCTCCGTCGCGGAGAGAAAGCCGAAATCGGTACCGAAGGTTCCTTTCACCTTAATAATGGTCCCTTCGCCCAGCGTGCTGAACTCCGGCGCCGGCATGTCCCGCTTGCGCGGGTAGAACGCCACGAAATAGGTGCCGTCGCCGGGCATCTGCAGGTGCAGCAGGTCCTGGTACTCCGGCCGTTCATGCTTGTTCGTCTGCGCCACAATCCAATCGGTGCCCCAGCGCAGCGTGTGGCGCGGGGTGTTGGTGGGGCTGGCGATGTAATATTCCACGTCCACGCCAAGTTGCCCGATGGCGGTGAAGCGGTTTCCTTCCAACTCGCGCGAGGGCAGGATGGCGTTCCAGCTCTTCGCGCCTTCCGGCGCGTTTGGCTTCGCATCCATCCCCCCGTCGGGATCGGGCGTCAGCGTTTCCGTCGGGCGCCCGGCGAGAATGGCGTCCACGTCGCGCACCTTGTCCGGCGTATCGAGCGTATAGGAGATCGTCCACATCTGCCACATCGTTGGTTTGCCGCCTTTGATGCTGTCGCGGATGAGCAGATAGGCCGGCTCCTCGGGGTTATCGTCTTTCAGGAAGAGCGTCTGCCGGCGCCAGTCCACCGGCGGTTTGCCTTTCTCCGGCACTTTCGGCCACTTCGGCAGAGTGG
>JAKIYB010000221.1:0-7011 GCA_022708765.1 Armatimonadota bacterium
TCAGGATGGGGCGTGGTATCCCATCATTTGACGGAGATCGTGCGATGATCCTGGTTAGACCGCGAGGGAGCGCAACTTCAGACTGGAAGCCGGCGTGGGCTTACCAGTCGTCCTCGCACCCCGGCGCCAGCAGCATCGCCATCGCAAAGTTATCGCGGAAGGCGGCGTCGCCGGCAAGTTCGACGTATTCCACGCCATGCGCGGCTTCCTGGATGGTGGCGAACTCATGGCGGGAGATAAGCGCCATCTTCGCGCCGGCGCCGGCGGCGTTGCCGAGAAAGGTGAGCTTTTCCGCGCCGACGTTGGGAATCAGGCCGATGTTGATGGCGTGCTCGCGGTTGATGTAGGTGCCGAAAGCGCCAGCGATGAGCACGCCGTCCAGTTCGTCGAAGGTTTTATCCAGCTTCTCCAGCAGCGTGGCGATGCCGGCATAGATGGCGGCCTTCACCAGTTGAATTTCGCGGATGTCCTGCTGGGTGAAGAGGATGTCCTGCCCGGTACCGCTGTCCTTCGCCCACACCAGCACCACCGCGTCCTCGCGCAGCCGGGCCTGAATGGCTTTCGGCAGGTGCGGCACGTCCTCGGCGTCGGCGAAGCGTCCGCTGCTTTCAATAATGCCCAGCCGGCGGAACTCGCCGATGATGTCAATAACGCCCGAGCCGCAGATACCCCGCGGCGCCTTCTCACCGATGGTGTGGACGTGCAGGTCATCGCCGACGGAAAGGCGGTCAATGGCGCCCGGCTGCGCGCGCATGCCGTGGCTGATCTTCGCCCCCTCGAAGGCCGGTCCCGCCGCCGTGGAGCAGGCAATTACGCGGCCGTCCATGCCCACGAGTACCTCGCAGTTGGTGCCGATATCCACCGCCACGTGCAGGCCGGAAAGGCCGCGCAATTCGCTGGCGGCGAGCACGCCCACCGTGTCCGCGCCGACGAAGCCGGCGATACTCGGCAGCGTGCGCGTCACCGCCCGCGGGTGCATCCGCAAGCCCAGCTCAGCCGCCGGCATGTAGAGCGGGGCGGTGATCACCGGCGTGTAGGGCGCGTGGCCCAGCGGCAGCGGGTCAATGCCCAGGAAGAGGTGCGACATGCAAGTGTTGCCCACCACCGTCATCTCGTAGATACGCTCGACGGGGATGCCGGCGTCCGCGGCCAGCGTGGTCAGGATTTCGTTCACCGCGTCGGTGACGGCGCGGCGCAGCGTTTCCACCTGCTCCGGCTTGCCCATGGAAAACTCGATGCGCGAGATCACATCGGCGCCGTAGCTGGATTGCGGGTTCGGCTGCACGCAGTGCGTCACTTCCTCGCCGGTGCGCAGGTCAATGAGGTACCCCACTAGCGTGGTGGTGCCGATATCCAGCGCTACGCCGTAGTGGGAAAAAGTGGTATCGCCCGGCTCCACGCCAAGCAGGCAGTCGTCGTGCAGCACGGCGGTGACGGTGTAGTCGCCTTCCACCAGCGCGGCGTGCAGGGCGCGGGCGGCGGCGAGTTCGGTGGTTGCGATCCGCGGCAGCGCCTCGCGCAAGCGCGCCAGGTCATCGCGCAGGTCAGCCTCTTCCAACGACGGCTTCGCTACCCGTGCCAGCACTTTCGTCGTGGCGGGGGCGGGTGCGATGGCGCGGCGCAGTTCGGCGGACGCTTTGCGATGGGTCTGGATGCGGCTGGTCTCCGGCACCTCCACTACCATGCCGTCGGCGACCGGCAACTCGCAGGCCAGGCGAATGCCGTCCGCAAGGTCGGCGGCGGTCAGCAGCTTGCGCTCGTGCGCATCCGGCGGCGTCGCTCCGCGCAGCACGCACACCCGGCATTTGCCGCACTTGCCCTGCTCGCCGCACGGGGCGTCCACCGCCACGCCGGCCGCTCGTGACGCCTGCAGCACGGTTGCGCCCACCGGCGATTCCACGGTGATGTCACCGGGAAAGAATGTCACGCGTACCGTGGTCTGCACGGCCGCCGACGCCCGCGACTCCGATGATACTGACACCCCTGACCCTCCTCACGCGCTAGCCACGTTAGCATAGCACAGTCTGCGCCGCTTCGCCAATGCATAACCACGACGCCCTGTTAATATACCATATTACCAATCAGTTATACAACGAAGCCGGCGCGCGAATTCCAGAGCAAGCATTTCGCAAAAAAAAGAACCCGGCGAGCGGAATGCCGCTTCTACCCGCCGGGTTCGTGCATCCCTGCATCCCCATGCATTGTTCCCTCGCCGCGCCTCCCCGCTCCCGTGAGAGGCGCGGCGCCCTGCCAAGGGTAGGGAATCGTTACCGCGTCACCGCGGCCTCAACCGGTTCCGGGGGTGCCTCGGCAGTCATCGTACCGCCATCCGCCACCGTCGTCTTGCGCAGGTGGAAGTATGCCCAGATCACCGCCGCCGCCAGCGGCAGTACGCCCAGCGCGATGAAGACGGTGTCCGGCAGGATGCGGAACCAGAGAATGCTGGTCACCAGCGGCTGGCGATAGAACTCCAGGCTGCGCGCCGCCCAGAAGCCATACTGGTAGCTGTGCTGCATCTGCACCAGGCCCACCGGCATCAGCGTGATGAGAATCATGCCCATCAGGCCGATATTCGTGCCCCACAGCCCCAGCTTGATCCACTTCTCTTTCCAGCCGTCCGGCCGCACGATATTGCGCAGCGCGAACATAATGAGCGCCAGCGCCAGCATGCCGTAGACGCCCATCAGCGCGCCGTGGCCATGCGTGGCGGTGAGGAAGGAGCCGTGCTGGTAGTAGCTCACCACCGGCAGGTTGATGAGGAAACCCAGCACGCCCGCGCCGAAGAGGTTCCAGAAGGCGGTGGCCATGAGGAACCAGAAGGCGGCCCGATACGGGAAGTCAATCCCGCCCTTCTGCACCACGCGGTAGTGTTCCCATGCCTCCATGATGAGCAGCGAGAGCGGAATCACCTCCAGCGCGGAGAAGACGGCGCCCAGCGCGATCCATGCTTCCGGCGCCCCGATCCAGTAGTAGTGATGTCCGGTGCCGATGATGCCGCTGGCGAGCAGCAGCGTGAGCATGAAGTAGACCGCGCGGGTGGCGGATTTCTTCGTCACCAGCCCCATGTGTACCAGCAGGAAGGCGACGACCACCACCGCGAATACTTCGAACATCCCTTCCACCCAGAGGTGAATAACCCACCAGCGCCAGTAGTCGGACATGGTGATGTGCGTGGACGGGTTGAAGAGGAAGCCGAAGATGTAGAAGAACGGGATGGCTACCGCCGAGTAGAGCAGCAGGTGGGTGAGTCCGCCCTTGTCGTTTTCACGCCGCAAGCCATCGCGCATGCCGCGGAAGACGATGAAGAGCCAGATGGCCAGCCCGGCGAAGAGCAGCACCTGCCAGACGCGGCCCAGTTCCAGGTATTCCCAACCCTGCTGGCCGAAGGCGTACCAGAGATTGCCGAGATACCCTTTGATGCCAGCCCACTCGCCGATGAGGCTGCCCACCGCCACCAGCACCACGGCCGCGAAGAGTATCGTCACCAGCCAGTGCTGGCCTTTCGGCTCGCGTCCGCTGACGATGGGCGCTACATACATGCCCGCCGCCAGCCAGGCGGTGGCGATCCAGAAGATCCCGAGCTGCAGGTGCCAGGAACGCACCGCGTTGAACGGCAGGAACTTGCTGATGTCGAAGCCGTAGAAGTAGTTGCCTTCCGCGTAGAAGTGCGCCAGCAGGCCGCCGAGTACCGACTGCGCGAGGAAGAGCAGAATCGCAATGGCAAAATACTTCGCCACCCCGCGCTGACTGGGCGTCAATGGCGTGGTTTCCGCTTTGAGCTTCGGGAAGTTGCCCTCGGTATAGGCATCTTCCATCTGATAGTTGTAGCGATAATACCAGTAGAGCACCACGGCCAACATCAGCAGCAGCAGCGCCACGCTTACGGCGCTCCAGCCGACGGCGGCATAGGTGGCCACGTTGCCGGCATCGGGGTCATACGGCCAGTTATTGGTGAAGGAGTAGTTCATCCCCGGGCGCTTCACGGCGGAGAGCCAGGCCGTCCACTGGAAAAAGTCGGAAATCTGCGCGAGCTGGTCGCCCTCGGCGACGAAGACGCGGCCCGTCGCCGGTAAGTGCTTTTCAGAAATCATCTTCGCCGGCAGCGCCCAGCTCGGGATGCCGTTGTTGAAGAAATCGCGGTAAAAGTCCCGCACCTGCGTGAAGGCGTATGCCTGGCCGGCGGTGAGCGTCAGCGTGCCGGTAGCCTTATCGTAGCGGTTCTCCTTCAGCTCCGCGCGCACCTGCTCCGCGACCGCGAGTTGCTCCGCCCGCTGCAGTTCCGCATACGGCGCGTCGTATTGCTCCGTTGCGTAAAAGTCGCGCATGTGCACGGTATGCAGATGCAAGCTCTGCGCGGTGAAATCCGGGCCCAGATAAGCGCCGTGTCCGAGCACGGAGCCGTAATTCATCAAACCGTACTTCATATAGACGGCTTGACCGCCCTTAATACTCGTCTGCGTGGCCAGCACCGTACCGTCGGGGGCGACGACCTGCTTCGGCAGCGGCGCCTGGCTCTTGAAGACCAGGAAGCCACCGAAGAGCAGCGCGGAGAAGCCGAGAATGAGCGAGAGAATGAGCGCGTGACGTAATATATCACGCTTGTTGGCCTGTTGCGGAGAGGCGAGACCCATGAGACCATGCTCCTTTCCGGGATAGATCACGGTAAGGATAGGTCTGCGATAGATTTTCTCCTATGACATAAGTCATATAACACGCGTTTTGCGAAATTGGAATAGACAAAAATGCGAAAAATGGCTGGCAAGGACGATGATGCTCACTGTTACTCCCCTCCCCATGATGCTCATTGACAAATGCATCGCGCTATGGTGGGGAATACGGGCACTGCAGTACCCCCTGCGAGACCATGCGGCCAGGCGTCCCTCTGCAGGGATGCACCGGTTCGAGCAGACCAACCGGATACTGAACATAGCGCTATTCAAATATCAATGAGCATCAGGGGAAGGGCTGGGGGAGAGGTGAACGCCGGCATGACGGTGCGCCTGGTTCACCGAACCCCCCGGCCCCCTTCCCCGAGCGAGAAGGGGGAGAGAGCAAGAACTCGGCTCGCGTGGACGCTCGCCCGCCCGGGCTATGCGAAAGCGCTCGTACCGGTGCTTGCGCGCCAGATGGGTTGGCAGGGCAGGATCAGCGGAACGGGTAGCGCGGTCGGATCAGCGGCGACGGTATCGAGCAGCCAGTGGATGCTCGCCTCGCCGAGATCGCGCACCGGCAGGCGCACCGTCGAAAGGCCCGCCGTCGTTGCGGCGGGGATATCGTCGAAACCCAGCACGGCGACATCCTCCGGCACGCGCACGCCCTGTTCCGCCAGCGCCTCCAGCGCGCCCAGCGCGCGCAGGTCGTTGCCGCACATAAGGAAATCGAAGGGGGGCGCGGGGCGCGCCGCCAGGTAGTCGCGCATCGTCGCGCGGGCAACCGCCGGATCAATGGACGGGCAGGGAATGAAGAGGGGTTCGGCGATGCCCGCGGCCTCCAGCGCGTCATGAAAGCCCATGTAACGGGGGGTTTCATGGTCATCATCCTCGCGAATGCCGAGGAATGCCGCGCGCCGCGGCCCGCGCGCGAGCACCGTCGCTGCCGCGTCCCGCACACTGCCGCGATAATCGGCAATGGCGCGCGGCAGTTCGGATTCCCAGGCGCTGTATTGACCGGGCAGCACCACGCCATACGGGATGCCCCGGCGGTGCAGGCGCATCACCCATGCCGGCGGCGCGCTCATGAGGAAGAGGATGCCGCTATCCGCCGGCAAACCGTCTACCACCGCGCGCCACTGCTCGCCCACCACGTCGGCGAATAGAATCTGCATGCGCGCGTTGCGCGCCAGCGTGCCCGCGTTCATGCCGTTTAGCATCCATTGGAACACCCAGGCGGTATGCGGATTGCCCTCCAGCGTCAGCGAGTGCTGCGAACCGAGGACGATGGTAATGTCGGTAAGCGCCGCCGGCGGCGCCGCGCGCACGAAGGCGCCGCGCCCGCGCACCGTCTCGACCAGCCCCGCGTCGCTGAGCGTTTTATACGCGCGAATCACGCTCACGTAGCCGATGCCGTATTGCGCCGCCAGCGTGTGCGCGCTTGGCAGGTAGTCGCCCGGACGCAGCGCGCCGGAACGGATTTGCGCGACCAGTTCCGTCAGCAGGCGCTGTACCGCGGGCGAGCGATGATGTTTTAAAGAAATATCTTGCATCCTTCACCAGGCTTGCGTATAATACAAGTGGCGTCGTTCGTGAGGAAACACGCGCATTTTACCCGCCAACAAGCGATATAAGTTATATCATACAATCGGGAGCCCGTCAATATGACCACTACCTCTTCACAGACACTCACCATCACCGCCGCCCGCATCGAAGTGCCCTTTAAGGTCACCTTTGAAACGGTAACGCTGCGCAAGCCAGGCCCGGGCGAGGTGTTGCTGGACGTGCTGGCGTGCGGCATCTGCGGCTTCGACATGGAAATCGCCGAGTCGCTGGCCACCAACGGCCCGCAGGCGTTCGGTCACGAAATCTGCGGCCGCGTGCGCGCCGTCGGCGCCGGGGTGACGCACGTGCAACCCGGCGACCAGGTGGCATTGGAATCCGGCTCCTTCTGCTGCGACTGCGACCTCTGCCGCAATGGCCGCGTGGACCTGTGCAATAAGGGTGCCGGCTTCTGGAGCGGGCCGTCCATGGGCTTTTCAGAGGCGATGATCGTGCCCGCGCGAAACATCGTGCCCGCCCGCGACATAGATCCACTGGCCGCCGTGCTCGCTGAACCCTGTGGGGTGGCGGTGGATATGATCAAGGTCGCGGAGATCGGCCTCACCGACAAGGTGCTACTCGTCGGCTCCGGCCCCATCGGGCTGATGGCGCTGCCGCTCATCCGCCGCGCCACCGCCGGCCCGGTGGTGGTTGTGAGCCGCTCGAAAGGCAAGCTGGAGACGGCGCTGCGACTGGGTGCGGACCGCGTCGCCTCGACGAACGACATCTCGCTGCCCGACCTCGGCAAGGAATACGGCGG
>JAKIYB010000221.1:7124-7378 GCA_022708765.1 Armatimonadota bacterium
CCCACGCGCTGCATTTTGGCAAGAAGCAGTTGCGCCCATCCTTCGCCTCCCCGGCGCTCTACCTGCCGGAAGCGCTGACGCTGCTGCGCACCGGCGTCATCCCTTCGAAGGAGATCGTGAGCCACGTCTTCCCGTTGAGCAAACTCGCCGACGCCATTGACACCGTCCGCACGCAGCGCGATGCCGTCTGCAAAGTCGCGGTGGTGCCGGACAAGGTGATGGAATAGCCCTCACCCCCAACCCCCTCTACCCCT